>NZ_JBFUMO010000323.1:0-6605 GCF_054049355.1 Roseateles sp. P5_E11
GCCTGAGCCGCGGCGTGGCCGTAGGCGGCGGCAAGCGCCATCGACACGGCCGAGCAAATCAGGGTTTGTTTCATGTCTCTCTCCATGCCTCAAGGGCTTTTGTCATCAATGTGACTACAAGTTGTTTTTATATCGGCGATGGCTGGATCAGCTTGCTCATCGCAGATTCATTTCGATAACAGCAATATGTGACAACGTTACCATGCGAGCCCCAAAAAAATGGGCTCATGAAACCCTCCACGGCGCCTACAGCRCAGCATGTGATCACGCTTCTTCGGCCCTTGGTTACGTTATGGTAACGTTGCCTCATCGATCTTGAAAGTTGCTTTGGTGCGACATTGCAGGATCATCACCAATGTTCTCGAAGACAGTCAGGGATGCTTGGCAATCTTGGTGACTATCAAACTAGGGGTGTCACGATCTCGCCCCGTTCAGCTTAGTCTCCATGGCGCGAAAGGAGCTATGAATAAGGCGCCGCGAGATATACAAAATTTCAGAGTCAAAGCGCATCGCAGGACGCCACCGGGAAAACATGGCTACTCCGCGCCGAATTCGACCCGGATCGGCGATGCGACGCGCTTGCGGTAGGCCTCCACATAGCCCTGCCAGGCTTGCGCCGTGGGGATCTCACCCGACCAGTCGACCGCGGCGCCAAGGTAGTAGCGCAGCGGCTGGCCGGTCTTGGCCTTGACGAGGATCAGTTCGTTGTCGGAATCGGCCGCGTAGCCGTCTGCACCCGGCAGCAGGATGGCGACACCAAAGTCACCCGCACTGCGCTGGCGCACCCATTGCATCAGCGTGTCCGGGGCACGGTAAGCAGCGACCGTCGGCGCCTGCTCGGGATAGGCCGGCTTCTTGTTGAGACCCAACGCGACCGTGAGCGTCTGCGGCGTGGCAGTGCTGAAAGTGCTTTCGACTGTGTCGAAAAGATGGCCCGCGTCGACGGTGAATCGCTTCACTTCGCTGACCGCCACACCGCCCGCGTCCCACTTGTCGTAGGTCAACTCGAAAACGGCACGGACGGGCCCGTTCGTGATGACGCGCCACGCCGAGTAGTTGCTGCTTACGAACAGCCGGCTGCCATTCCAGATGCCCGTGYCGCCCGCGCCGCGGGTGCGGCCGACGGCGTACATATCGAGCCCTTCGCCCTCGTCCTTGTGATAGTGGTCGTGGCCCTTGTTGTACCAACGGTCGACGATGAGATAGGACGGCCGCTTGAACCAGATGTCGACACCGCTCGTGACGAGGACTTCCTTGTCGCTCCCGGGCGGCGCCGGCGCGGCCAGCGCCTGGCCGTAGGTGCGGTGCCCGATCCTGTCGTTCTCCCACGCGAAGTCGTCGAGGCGCTCGGGGACATAGCGGGCGAAGGCCTTGACGGGAAACGGCGGCGCAACCGTCGTCGTCTTCTCGACGGTGAAGCGCGCGCTCTGCTCGTTCATGGCGAAGTCATGCTGGAAGATCAGCTCCCCGTAGGCGATGCCTTCGTTCTTCGGGTCTTTCGCCAACGGCGCCACGTTGGTGACTTGGTAGGGCAGCAGGTTGCCACCGGCATCGCGCACAGCGAGCTGATGCAGCAACGCCCCGGGCAGGCGCCGTGCCACTTCGGACCAGGGGACCGCGATCGTCTCGGCCGGCCGCGCGGCCTTCAGCTCGTGCCGGACAGTGACGACCAGGCGCTCCGCCGCGCTGGCGCCCAGCGCGTTCAAGGCCAGCCAAACGGCGAGGAACGCCCRCTTCATCAGTAGCCCACGGCGTAGTCTTTGGGAAAGCGGTTGCTGCTGAACGCCTTCTTCTGCGTCCAGTCCTGCGCCGGTGCCGTCCAGTAGGAGTCGGTCGCGGGCAGGCCCAGCGCGAGCAGGCCCGCCGCGGCGATGTACATGCTGCCGTTGTTGGAGTACCAGTCCCCCAGTTCAGGCCGATGGCCGCGGAACCCGATGGTCAGGAAACCGTCCTTCGTGAAGTTGCCGGGGCCGTCCCAGATCGCCACATGCGCCGCGTGCAGGGCCGAGCGCACCTGCCCCTCCGGCAGCGATGCCGGCAGCTGCTTGCGCCAGGCCAGCAAGGCCAGCGGCTGGAACACGGCGGTGCGGTAGGTCAGCGAGCGGCCGATCGGCGGATAGCTGCCTTGCGGGCCGACGAAACGCTCCAGGTGTTCGCAATAGCGCTGCGCGCGCTTCGTGGCCTGCGCCAGCAGGTCCTCGGGTTTGGCGTTCCAGAACGGCCCCTTGCTGGCCACCAACACCTCGAGGATCTCGAGCAGCATGGGGTACATGACGTAAGAGCAGTAGTAGTCGAAATGGAAGTCCTGGCCGTCCTTGATCCAGCCGTCGCCGACATACCACTCGTTGATCTTGCGGATGGCCCCGTTCATGCGCATCGGGTCGGATTCCTCGCCGATGGACAGCAGCCAGGCCTCGTTCATCGCCGCAAACAGCAGCCAGTTGATGTAGGGCACCTCGATGCGGCGCAGGCCTTTGATCTCGGCCACGATGCGGCCTTTCGTGGCCGCGTCCAGCGGCTCCCACAACACCTTGGGTGCGCGCATCAGCGCGTTGGTGAAATAGGCCGAATCCACCAGCGCCTGGCCATGTCCCTTCCAGGTCAGGTAGTCCGGGCTCTTGGGGTCGACCGCGTTGGCGTAGCTCTGCAGCGCCTGTTGTTGCAGGCGCTGGCGCAGCTTGCCTTCGGCAGTGTCATCCGCCGACAGCGCGAGCCACGGCGAGATGCCCGAAATCAAGCGGCCGAAACATTCGAGGTAGGCGACGGAAGGGTCGCGGCCATCCCAGGTGGGGCTCAACTCGAGCGAAAACTTCTTCTTCAGCTCGCCCCTGGACATCAAGCCCAGCACCGGTTCGGCCATCTGGCGCAGCAGGTTGAGCATGTAGGCACGCTCCTGCCCAGGTGCAGCGGCAGTTGAGGCAGTCGCCGCAGCTGCCGCCTCGCTGGTGGCCAACAGGGCCGGCACGGACGGCCCCAAGGCCGCAGCGCGCATGAAATTTCGACGTTGCACTTTGTCTCCTGGCTGCGCCGTTATTTGTCGAGCAGACGGACCATTTCAGCCCCCGCCAGCAGGAAGGCGCCGACGCCGAAGTGCGACGTGGAATTCTGGTCTACCACCTGCCCCGGAATCGCGCGGTCGCCGATCGGCTGCACATACCCCAGCTTGCCGTCGGGCTGCAGGGCCACGGTCGTCAGGTAATGCCAGCCGCGCTGCGCCGCGGGTAGATACCGGTCCCGCGGCAGCAGGCCATTGTTGATGCCCCACAGCAGCCCGTAGGTGAAGAAGGCCGTCCCGCTGGTCTCGGGGCCCGGCGCATGGGCCGGGTCCATGAGGCTGCGCGTCCAGTAACCCTCGGGTTGCTGCAGCGGCAGCAGCGCCGCAGCCATGTCCTGAAGGCGCTGCACGTACTCACCGCGGTGCGGATCGTCCTGCGGCAATTCCGACAGGACCCTGGCAAGCGCCGCAAATGCCCACCCATCGCCGCGGGACCAGAAGTCCTTCTTGCCGTTGACGCTCTTGTGCTGCGGGAACACGTATCTCGCGTCCCGGTAATAGAGCTTCTCCTGCGCGTCGTACATGATGCTGTTGGCGTGGCTGTAATACTCGTACATCTTGTCGAGATACTGGCGATTGCCGGTGGCCTTGTACATCTTTGTCATGACCGGCATGGCCATATACAACCCATCCACCCACCACCAATAGTCCTTGTTGGGGGTGCTCATCTGATATTCCATCACCTCGCGGGCGCGGGCAATCTTGCGCGGGTCCTTCTCCAGTTGATAAAGATCCGCGTAAACCTGGAAGCAGATCTGCCAATCACCGAATAGCACGTGCTCCGGCGTTTCGCCGTAGGTGTATTTCCAGGTCGATTTATCCTTGGACCGCGCGCCCGCCCATTGGTTGTACTCAGCCCAGGTTTCCGAATAGCGCTTATAACTTTCATTACCGGTCACCCGGTAGGCTTCCATATTACCGGTGTGATAGGCTGCCACATTCCAGAACGGGCTGTCTTGAGCAGGTGCGCGCGCTTGCCAGTAGGAATTGACCTTGTCGATCGCCGCAATCACTTCACCGCGATTGCTGCTGTTCTGAGCGGGCGCGCCCGCACATCCACCCAGAGCAATGCCCAGCGTCAATAACAAGCCGCTCACGCAATTCTTCAGTTTCATCAGCATCGATCCGTTGAACGCACGGAGCAATTCCAATGCGTCGGCTTGGTCGGCGCAGCCCGCCGGTTGGCTGCTGCGGCCATAGAGTATGGTTACGTTAGCATATCAATTCGAAATCACAAAGAAATTTGCGTGACCGGCACGCTTTGCCGGCCGCGCCAACGAATGTGGTATCGTCACCACATTCTGGTATTCCATCTCAGCGTCGATCTATGCCAAAACCCAGCAGGCTCAGTGAAGTAGCGAAGTTGGCCGGTGTCGCGCCCATCACCGCATCGCGTGCAATCCGCGGCACGRGCTACGTCTCGGAAGATGCTCGCGCACGCGTCATGGAAGCCGCAGCCAAGCTGAACTACTCGCCCGACATGGTGGCGCGACGCATGCGCGGCGAGAAAAGCCGGCTCATCGGCATCTTCGTGAACAACTTCGGCTCACTGGTGCTGCACGAGATCACCAAGGAGATCAGCAACGAAGCGCGTGCCCGCGGCTACGACATCCTGCTGTTCAACGCCGACCGTTTCGACGCCCCAGGCCGCGCAGACACGCGCGACATGCTGGCCAACCTGTGCGCCGGCCTGATCCTGCCCATGCCGAATGTCGAGGATGCCTACCTCGGCGACCTTGAACACCGCCAGTTGCCCTGTGTGTTCGTCAACTTCGATGCGCGCGCCATGGGGCTGCCCGTCGTCGTGGTCGAAAACCGCAAGGGCGCCCGCACGGCAGTCGAGCACTTGCTATCGCTGGGGCACCGCCGCATCGCGTTCATTGCCGGCTCCCACTACACGGGCCAAAGCACCGAGCGGCAGGCCGCCTATGTCGAAGCCTTGAACGAAGCCGGCATCGCCGCAGACCCGGCGCTGATCGTTCCGGGGCGTTTCGTCCAGACCGGCGGCTACGCGGCCACCGTGCAGCTGCTGGACCTGCCGGAGCCGCCCACCGCCATCTTCGCGGCCAACGACGAGATGGCGTTCGGCGCCATCGACGCCATCCACAGCAAGGGGCTGCGCGTTCCCGAAGACATCTCGGTCGTGGGTTTCGACGACATCGCCATCTCCAGCCACATCCACCCACCCCTGAYGACGATGCGCCAGCCGCTGGTCGAACTCAGCGCCTGCGCGGTACGGGAACTTGTGGCGCTGATCGAGGGCCAGGGCATCGCAGCGAAGAAGATCGCCCTCCCGCTGGAACTGGTCGTCCGCAAATCGACCGGCCCCGTGGCGCAGCGCGGCTGACATGAATCGCGCACTGGCTGCGAGAGCTGGGGCGGCTGTGCCGCTCAGCCTTGTCGGGCTGGGCGCCCTGCTGCTCTGGCTGCTGTGCGGCGATTTCGGCGTCTCGATGCGCGACCGCGCTGCCGTGCCCAGCGCACTGGAGCTGCTGCGCCGGCACGCGGCGTCTGACACGACGATCTCGCTGCTGCTGTCCACGGTGCCCGCCGCCTTGAGCTTGCTGTTGGTACCCCTGGCCGGCTATCACTCGGACCGCTGCCGCAGCCGCCTTGGCAGGCGCAAGCCCTTTCTGATGGTTGCAGCGCCCACCGGCCTCGTGGCCATGGCGGGCCTGGCAGCCTCACCCACGCTGGCGGGCTGGCTTGATGCTGCACTGGGCGGCTGGTCACCCGGCCTGCACAACTGCCGACTCGCGCTGTTCAGCCTGTTCTGGGCCGCATTCGACTGCGCCGCCATCAGCGCTTTCTCGCTGTTCAACGGCCTCGTCAATGACCTTGTACCCGCGGGCCTGCTCGGTCGCTTCTTTGCGGTGTTCCGAATCGTCAGCCTGACGATCGGCATCGCGTATCACAACTGGATCTTCGCGCTCACGGACCACTATCTGCGCGAGGTTCTGATGGGCGTCGGCCTCTTCTTCTGCCTGCCTATCCTTGCGATGGCGTTGATGCTGAAGGAGACACCCTTGCCGCCCGACGCCGCGCCCGCTGACAAGACGGAGCCCCGGCTGAGATTTCCCCTCGACCACGTGCTGGCCTGCTTTCACCATCGCTCCTATGGGTGGGCCGTCGCGGCCTTCGTGCTGGCGAGCGTCACCTTCAGTCCCTTCAACACCTTCTATCTGCACTACGCGCACGCGGCCGGTATCCAGAAGGCCACGCTGGGCGCATTGACGGCAGCCGGCTATGCGGTGTCCATCGTGTCGGCCTTTGCCATTGGATCGATGGCTGATCGCTTGGGTGCGGTGCGGGTCTCGGTAGCCATCATGACGATGTATTGCGCCATCTCGGCGGGCGGCTTCGCCTTGGTGTCGGACGCCGCCAGCTTCCGCGTCTTCTACTTTGCCCACGTGGTGATTTCCGGCGCATGGTTCACGGCTGCTGCATCAATGCCGATGGCGCTTTTCCCGCGCGACAGATTCGTGCAGTTCAACTCGACCAAAGATCTGATGGTGATCTTCGGCACGATCCTGGTCAGCAGCGTCCAAGG
>NZ_JBFUMO010000324.1:0-6591 GCF_054049355.1 Roseateles sp. P5_E11
GCCCTGGCGCAGGATGGCGATTTCCTGGGCCCTGGCGCAGGATGGCGATTTCCTGGTCAACCCGCGCCGGGTAGGCGGCCATGCGCGAGATCTTCTACCCGGCCCAGCGCAAGCTGCTCGCCGTCATGAAAGACGAGCTGATGGCCAAGGCCCCCGACAGCGGCTCGCTGTCGAGCTACCCCGGCGGCGACAAGGTCTACGAGGCGTTGATCCAGCGCCATGTGACGCTGCCGCTGGCGGCGGGCGACATCCACACCACCGGCCTGCGCGAGGCCGCGCGCATCCGCGCCGAAATGGAGAAGGTCAAGGCCGAGGTCGGTTTCGACGGTGACCTCGCCGCCTTCAAGAAATTCCTCTACAGCGACCCCAAGTTCTTCAACCAGACGGCCGACGAGCTGCTGGACGGCTACCGCGCCATCGCCAAGCGCATCGACCCTGAGCTGCCCAAGCTCTTCGCCCAGCTGCCGCGCTCGCCCTATGGCATTCGCGGCATGCCGCCCTATACCGGCGAAGGCGCGGCCGACAACTACAACGGCCCCTCGCTGGACGGCACGACCCCCGGCTGGTTCAACGCCAACGCGATCTCGTTCAAGCGCCGGCCCAAATGGGCGATGGAGACGCTGGTGGCCCACGAGACCGTGCCCGGCCACCATCTGCAGATCTCACGCCAGGTCGAGCTGGGCGAGCTGCCCAACTTCCGCCGCCAGTCGCAGTACTCGGTCTTCAGCGAGGGCTGGGCGCTGTATGCCGAGACGCTGGGCCCGCAGATCGGCCTGTTCCGCGACCCCTACGCGCGCTTTGGCCACTTGCAGGCGCAGATGTTCCGCGCCGCGCGCCTGGTCGTCGACACCGGCCTGCATGCGCTGGGTTGGAACCGCGACAAGGCCATCGCCTACATGATCGAGCAGACCGGCCACGACGCCACCTTCATGACGGCTGAGGTCGACCGCTACCTGTCCCAGCCCGGCCAGGCGCTGAGCTACATGATGGGCGAACTGAAGATCAAGGAACTGCGCGCCCGGGCTGAAACCGCCTTGGGGGCCAAGTTCGACCAGCGCCGCTTCCACATGGCCGTCATCGACCAGGGCGCCATGCCGCTGCCACTGCTGGAGCAGCGCCTCAATGCCTGGATCTTGAGCGAAAAGGCACGGCCATGAACTACGCAATCGGCATTCCCGGCCAGCCCTGGGGCCCGGGCGAGGTCGCCGCCTGGCGCGGGCGCCTCGTCAAGCAGCGCAGCTTTGCGGCTGACGTGCTCGCCACCATCGAGCCTCTGAAGCAGGATTTCGACGTCAGCGAATACGGCGCCGTGGTCTGCGACGGCGAACGCTTCCCGCTGCTGGCCATCCGCAGCCGCGGCTGGCGCGACGACCTGCCCATCTTCGTCGTGACCGGCGGCGTGCATGGCTACGAGACCAGCGGCGTGCATGGTGCGCTGCAGTTCGTCCGCGAGCATGGGCAGGAAGCTGCCGGCCAGGCCAACCTGCTGGTGGTGCCCTGCGTCAGCCCCTGGGCCTATGAGCGCATCCAGCGCTGGAACTTCGATGCAATCGACCCCAACCGCAACTTCCGCGAAGGCAGCCCCGTGGCCGAGTCCGCGGCCCTGGTGGCCTTGCTCGCACCGCTGCGCGGCCGCGTGCTGATGCACATCGACCTGCACGAGACCACCGACACGGACGAATCAGAGTTCCGCCCTGCCCTGGCGGCGCGCGATGGCGAGGTGTTCGAGCCCGGGCTGATTCCCGATGGCTTCTACCTCGTCGACGACGCCGAACACCCGCAACCCGAATTCCAGCGGGCCGTCATCGCCGCGGTGGCCCAGGTCACCCACATCGCCGAGCCCGATGCCAACGGCCAGATCATCGGCTGCCCGCTGCAGTCGCCCGGCGTCATCAGCTTCGCAGTGCGCAGCCGCAACCTGTGCGCCGCCATCACCGGCGCCCGCTTCAGCACGACGACCGAGGTCTACCCGGACAGCGCGCGCGCCACGCCCGAGCAATGCAATGCGGCGCAGGTCGCGGCCACCCGTGCCGCGATCGGCTACGCGCTGGCGGCCGAGATCTGAACCTCAGGCGGCGTCATTCGCAGACCAGCAGGCCTCTGGCACCCACCCCATGCGTGGACTGCAGCAAAGAGGTGGCATTTACCAGCCGCCCCATCCGGCGCCGCACGACGCCCTCGGCATCACGCTCGAGCTTGACGCAGAGGTCGGGGTCCAGCCCCATCGCGATGCGCTCCTCGAAGGTAGGCCTGGGTGAATTGCTGCGCGGGTCGGTTGTGGCCGGGTTGGCCAGGGCGCCGCGCAGGATTTCGGGGCTGGGCCTCAGGTTCAGCGCGCCGGGTGCAGACGCCGCCGCACCGGGCGACAGGGCCGCACCCGTCGCCGCGACCACGGGCGCGCCCTCGCCGTCCGGTGCGCCCGGCAGGGTTGGCGTGGGTCTTGGGCTGATGCCCGGTGATGGGGCGGTGGGCTGCCGCGCCTGCACGCGCGCCGCACGCTGGTGCAACTGCGGCGGCGGGGGCAGCAGGCGCAGCACCACTGAACGCCGCGCTTCTTCGCCTGCCGCTGGCCACCGCCGCGCCTGCCAGATGAGCAGCAGCAACGCCGCATGCCCCAACAGCACGGCCCAGACCGCCATCTGCCGACGCCGGGACGAAGCCAGGCGCCAGCGGCCTGGCCGCGTGACGGCCTCCGCGGCCTTCACGCGCCGGCCAGATGAAGGCCAAGCATCCCAAGGACACGAGTGGGCGAGAGGGCAACGCAATAGCAGCAGGAAGGCATGCCGGATGCTAGGAGCCGCGGCCCCGCGCCGGGTTACGCCAGGGTTAGGTCAGGCCGGGTTGTCCACGTCGATGAACTGCCAGGTGAGGCCCAGATCCTGCGCGACCTGGGCACCGACGCCCTGCACGCCATAGCGCTCGGTGGCATGGTGGCCGGCCGCGATGAAGGCAACGCCGGTCTCGCGGGCATAGTGGGCTTGGGGCTCGGAGATCTCGCCGGTGATGAAGACATCGGCGCCCGCCGCGATGGCTGGCTCGAAATAGCTCTGGGCGCCGCCGGTGCACCAGGCGACGCGGCGCAGCGGGCGGCCGTCGCCCGGCACGGCGGTCACGTTGCGGCCCAGCGCATCGCGAAGCCTCACCGTCAGCGCGGCAAGGTCGGTGGGCTCGATGGCCGCGCTGAAACCGAGATCCTGCTCGCCGAAGCGGCTGTCCGCAGCCCAGCCGAATTGCGCACCAAGCTGCGCGTTGTTGCCCAATGTCGGGTGAGCGTCCAGCGGCAGGTGATAGGCAAAGAGGTTGATGTCATGCTGGATCAACCGCGCCAGGCGCTGCTTCATCCAGCCCGTGATGCGCCCATCCTGGCCACGCCAGAACAGGCCGTGATGGACCAGGATGGCACCCGCCCCGGCGGCAATGGCCGCGTCGATCAGGGCCAGGCTGGCTGTGACGCCGCAGACGAGATGACCCACCTCGGCGCGCCCCTCGACCTGCAGACCGTTCGGCCCATAATCCTTGAAGCGCGCGGGCTCCAGCAGCTGGTTCAGGCGGAGTTCCAGCGCGGCGCGATCGGTCATGGCTTGATGGGGATGTAGGTGTTGAAACGGCTCTGGCTGATTTTCGCGCAGGCGGTCACCGTCGCCCTGGCCGCCCTCTTCGTCGTCTCTACGCTGAAGCCGCAATGGCTGCACGAGGCACGGCTACCCCATGCCACCGTCGCCCAGACCGCACGCCAGATCGCCTTGCCCTCCTCGCCTGCCGCCTCCGTCGTGCGCGCCGGTTTCTCGCAGGCCGCTCGCGTCGCGGCGCCGGCCGTCGTCAGCATCACGGCCAGCAAGGCGCCGTCGCGCGCGGGCCGGGCGCATGAACAGCTGTTCGGCTTCCCGTTCGGGCTGCGCCAGCCCCGCGGCAGTCCCCAGCTTGGCCTGGGCTCGGGCGTCATCATCTCGGCCGACGGCGTGCTGCTGACCAACAACCATGTCGTCGAGGGCGCCTCCGACATCGAGGTCATGCTCAGCGACGGCCGCCAGGCCCAGGCCAAGCTCATCGGCACCGATCCCGAGACCGATGTGGCCGTGCTGAAGATCAGCCTGCCCGATCTGCCGGTCATCGCGATGGGCGATGCGGCCAGTCTGGCGGTCGGTGACGTCGTGCTGGCCATCGGCAACCCCTTCAATGTCGGCCAGACGGTGACGTCGGGCATCGTGTCGGCGCTGGGCCGCAATCAGCTGGGCATCAACACCTTCGAGAACTTCATCCAGACCGATGCCGCCATCAACCCCGGCAACTCGGGCGGCGCGCTGGTGGACGCCGATGGCCGGCTGGTGGGCATCAACACGGCGATCTTCTCGCGCAGCGGCGGGTCCCTGGGCATTGGCTTCGCCATCCCGGTCGACGTGGCCCGCCAGGTGGCGGCCTCGCTGCTGCAGGACGGCGTCGTCGCGCGCGGCTGGATCGGCGTGCAGACGCGCGAGCTGACGCCCGAGCTGGCCGAGGCGCTGAAGCTGGGCGACGCCAAGGGCGTGCTGATCGGCGGCGTCGTCAACGACGCGCCGGCGGCCAAGGCTGGCATCAAGCCGGGCGACGTGCTGACCCGCATCGGCGAGCATGCCGTCACGACGCCGGCCGAACTGCTGGCCAGCGTGGCGGCCCTCAAGCCCAGCAGTCAGGTCGAGGTGGGCGTGCAGCGCGCCGGCAAGGCCATGCACTTCCAGCTCGCCGTGGCTCAGCGGCCCAAGCCGCAGCGCGATCAGGACGACTGATCGGGGGTGGTCTGCTCGGCCTCGTCGGGCGCCTTGGTATGGCGCACGAAGTAGGTGGACGCAAACAGCCCCACCTCATAGAGCAGGCACATCGGGATCGCCAGTGCGAGCTGTGAAACGATGTCGGGCGGCGTGATGACGGCCGCAACGATGAAGGCCACGACGATGAAGTAGCCGCGCCATTCGCGCAGCTTCTCCACCGACACGATGCCCATGCGCACCAGCACGACAACGACGATGGGCACCTCGAAGGCCGCACCGAAGGCGATGAACATGTTCATCACGAAGCCGAGATAAGCCTCGATGTCCGGCGCCGCCGTGATGCTCTTGGGCGCAAAGCTCTGGATGAAGGCGAAGACCTTCTTGAAGACGAAGAAGTAGCAGAAGGCCACGCCGCCGAAGAACAGCAGCGTGCTCGACACGACCAGCGGCATCACCAGGCGCTTCT
Organism: Roseateles sp. P5_E11; assembly: GCF_054049355.1. NCBI lineage: Bacteria > Pseudomonadati > Pseudomonadota > Betaproteobacteria > Burkholderiales > Sphaerotilaceae > Roseateles > Roseateles sp. P5_E11. Next base: position 5,212 of record NZ_JBFUMO010000324.1, read on the forward strand.
CGTGCGAGTACAGGCCCGGGGCGACGAAAGCCCAGGCCTGGTAGAGCACGATGGGCAAAGCCAGCATGAAGGCCGCCAGCATGGTGATCTTGATCGGCACGAAGAAGGGCGCGATGACGTTGGTCGCGATCATCTTGGTGCCTTCGGGCAGGTTGGCCACGAGCGGCGCCGCCAGCCAGTCGTAAAGCTGGCTCGGCCCGGGGTAGAGGCACAGCACGCCGAAGCAGACCGCGATGGCGATGACGGCGCGCAGCAGCCGGTCGCGCAGCTCCATCAGGTGGGTGACGAAGGGCTGTTCGGTACCGGCCAGTTCGTCGTGGTCGGGGTTCTGGAAGGAGCTCATCGGTTCAGGCCTGGTGGGCGGAATCGCGCCACGCGGGCAGCTCCCGATTGGGTATGACGCTTCACACCGGCCTTCTGCTTGAACCACATCGGCGTCGACCCGCGCTTGAGGCGCCAGTTTTTCTTGGGGTGGCGGTACTCGGGCGGCGGTGGCGCGATCGTCGTGCCGGCTTCGTAGGACGAATCGCTGGTCACGTCCTGCCAGGTCTGATTCATCGCCTGCGTCGCGGTGTCCACCTCCTGGCGCACGCTCTGCTCGACGTCCTGGACCGCCGTCTGGAACTGGGTCTTCATCTTCTGAAGCTCCTCCAGTTCGATGGAGCGGTTGACCTCGGCCTTCACGTCCGCCACATAGCGCTGTGCCTTGCCCAGCAAGGTGCCCACCGTGCGAGCCACGCGCGGCAGCTTCTCGGGGCCGATGACGATCAAGGCCACCGCGCCGATCAGCGCGATCTTGTCGAAGCCGAAGTCAAGCACTTAGGACTTGGTCTTCGCGTCGACGTCGACCGTGTTCGGGTCATTGACCTTGCGGGCGGTGACCTGTTGGGGCGCAGCGGCTTGCTCTTCGGAAGTCGTGCCGTCCTTCACCCCGTCCTTGAACCCCTTGACGGCTGCGCCGAGGTCGGAACCGACATTGCGCAGCTTCTTGGTGCCGAAGATGGCGATGACGACGACGAGGACGATCAGCCAGTGCCAAATACTGAATGAACCCATGATGTTGACTCCTTGTGGACTGGCTCAAATTCTAGGTGAGGGATGACCCTAGCATCCTGGGTCATTTCGAGGCCGATCGCGTTCCGGTGCGATCGTGCTCAGCCCTTAGGTTTGGTCACAACTCAGCCTTTCAACCACGGCCGAGGCCCGCCCATCACATGCAGATGCAGGTGCAACACCTCCTGACCGCCGTCCGGACCCGTGTTGATGACGTGGCGGAAGCCGTTGGTGACACCCAGTTCCTTCATCAGCCGCGGGCCCAGGGCCGTCATCTTGCCCAGCAGCGCGGCCTCGGCCTCGGACACGTCCGCCATGGAGGCGATG
>NZ_JBFUMO010000325.1:0-6576 GCF_054049355.1 Roseateles sp. P5_E11
CCGCTGGAGTCGGTGCCGCGCATCAGGACGAAGCACTGGCCGGCCGGCTCGCTCAGGCTCTGGCAACGCGCCTCGGGCAGCCGGTGGGCTGGCAGCTCATCGCCACCAGCGGCCATCGCAGCGAGCAGGCGCTCGCGGCGTTCGAGGCGGCGGACGTGGTGCAGGCCGATGTGCTGATCACCTCCCTGGGCGTCAACGACGTTGTTGACCAGATCGCGCCTGCGCAGGCGTTGGTGGCGTTGGACCGCATCCACGCCCTTGCGACCGAGCGCGCTGGTGTGCGCCTGAGCGTGCACTGCGCAGCGCCGCCCATGCAGCGATTCCCGCTGCTGCCCCAGCCTCTGCGCTGGTTCTTCGGCCGCCAGGCAGCGCGCTTCAACGTGGCCTTGAGTTCGTCGGTCGAAGGCCAGGCATCACGCCATGTGCTGCATCTGCCCGAGGCCATGCAACGCAATGCCGTCGAGCTGATGGCCGAGGACGGCTTCCACCCCGGCCCGCGCGGCTATGCGCTCTGGGCCGAGGCGCTGGCCGATCGGGTGGTGGCGTCGTTACCTCAGCTATCGATCCACTCACCAAGTTGAGCGTTGCGGCCGCCCGGCCGTTCCTAGACTGCCCCGGCCGCAGCAACGCGGCAGCACCGGCCGCGCGAACCTGCAGACGGCGGGCTCAATAGGAGACAAAACATGCGGATCGATTTCCTCCGCCGGTGCTTGCGCCGGCTGGGCGCGGCAGCGTGCCTGCTTTTGGCGACGGCCACGGCCACGCCAGCATTGGCGGCCTTGAGCCTCACCACGCTCTACGACAGCGGCAGTTCTGCCAAGCTGCAATACCAGGTGGACACCGGCGGCGGCCTGGTGTTCAAGGTGATGGCCTACGACAACGGCGTCAGCACCCAGTCCAAGGGCGACCTTTCCAGCCTACTCTACAACGGCGTGCAGTACGCCGATGCCAGCCGTGGCTCGCAGCTGAACTCCGGCTTCGACTTCCTCTACAGCAACGTCTCGGCTGTCGACGTGCAGGCCCAGATGATCAGCAGCAGTGGTGCGGCCACGTCGGCCTCCACCGCCAACGGCGGCGTGGTCAGCGGCGGCACCTACGTCAAGATCACGGTGACCGTCTTCAGCGCCAACGGCGGCGTGCTCAAGCACTACTACATGGCCAAGAGCGGCGAGCCGCGCATCTACATGGGCACCTATTTCACCGAGGAGCCCGACACGCTGAACCTGGTGCGCTTCATCCTGCGCGTGCCCATCGCGGCGCTCTCCAAGGGAGGGCCGGCCGGCCTGCCCGGCGGCCTGGCTAGCAACGGCAGTTGGCCGCAGGACCTGCGCGGCACGGACACGACGGTCGAAGCGAGCGACGTGTTCGGTTTCTCCAGCAGCACCTCCAGCGCGGGGCAAACGCGCTCCAAGCACTACTCCAACATGCGGCTGAAGGACTGGCAGTACTTCGGCGGCCTCAACAGCGCCGGCAGCGTGGGGCTGTGGTTCTATCGGGACAACAACGAAGGCAATTCCGGCGGGCCCTTCTACCGCAGCCTGCTCAACCAGATCACGTCCACCAACAACGAGCTGACCTATATCGTCAACTACGGCGAGGGCCAGACCGAGGCCTTCCGCATGGGGGTGTTGAACAGCTACACGCTGATGTTCACCGCTGGCGGTGCGCCGTCGGCGCCGGATACGAGCTGGTTCTCGGTGATGGCGCTGGACGGTTATGTGGCTGCGTCCGGCCGCGGCACGGTGGCCGGCGTCGGTCTGTCGGGCACCGATTCGAACTACAGCTACACGGTGGGCTTCTCCAGCAGCACGGCGCAGTACTGGGCCAGCGCCAACCTCGCCAACAACGGCTTCTTCAAGAGCACCGGCATGCGGCCGGGCACCTACACGCTCACGGTCTACAAGAACGAGCTGGCGGTCTACACCGGCAGCGTGACCGTCACGGCCGGCGGCACGACGACCTTGAACACGCTGGCGATCAACGCCGACCCTTCAGCCAAGGCGGCGCTGTGGCGCATCGGCAACTGGGACGGCACGCCAGCCGAGTTCCTGAACGGCGGCAGGCTCACGACCATGCATCCGTCGGACGTGCGCATGAGCGGTTGGGTGCCGGCCACCTTTGTGGTGGGCACGTCGAGCGCGGCCAGCGGTTTCCCGGCCTGCCAATGGAAGGACGTCAACAACGCGCGCGTCATCCAGTTCACGCTGACCAGCGCCCAGGTGCAGAACCTGACGCTGCGCATTGGAACGACGGAAGACTTCAACGGCGCCCGGCCGCAGATCAGCGTCAACAACGGCAGCTGGACCTCCGCCATCCCGACCGCGCCGCCCAAGGGCTCGCGCAACCTGACGGTGGGCACCTACCGCGGCGTGAACCGGCTCTACAGCTTCGACATTCCGTCGACCGCGCTGGTGGCCGGCACCAACACGGTGACCGTCAATGTCGTCAGCGGTACCTCGGGCACGGCATACCTGAGCCCGGCACTGTCTTACGACGCGGTCGACCTGATCGTGACGCCGTGACCCCTGGATCGGCGCGGGCCGATCAGGGTGCCACCAGCCTCGACTTGCCTTCGCGGTCGATGGCCACGTAGGTCAGGTTGGCCTCGGTCACCTTGACCACGTGCAGGTTCTCCGGGTCGCGCTCGGCCATCACCTCCACGTGCACGGTGACGGAGGTGCGGCCCACCCGGGTGACTGTGGCGTAAAAACTCAGCAGGTCGCCGATGGACACCGGCTGCTTGAAAACGAACTCGTTGACGGCGACGGTGGCGACGCGGCCACGCGAGATGCGGGCCGGCAGCACCGAGCCGGCGATGTCGACCTGGGCCATGATCCAGCCGCCGAAGATGTCGCCGTTGGCGTTGGCGTCGGCCGGCATGGGCATGACGCGCAGGACGAGCTGGCGGTCACCGCCGTGCGGTGTCGATGGGGCGTTTTCAGTCATGGCGGGATTGTCCCGTACAAGCTGCCGTTCAGAAGCGCTACCGGTTGTCGGCGCCCGGCGTGGCGCGAGGCGCCGTGTCACCCCGCTGCGCCTTGCGCAAGTTGGCCGCGTCGGCCTCGGCCAGGCTCCTGTCCTGGTCGCTCAGGCGGAAGACACGGATGGAGTCCCGCACCCGGCTGACCTGGCCGTTCAGCGCTGTGGCCGAAGCGGCCAGCTCCTCCACCATCGCGGCGTTCTGCTGCGTGATGGCATCCATCTGCTGCACGGCCTCGCCGACCTGGGCGACGCCGGTGGCCTGCTCGCTCGCGGCGGTGTCGATCTGCACCAGCACGTCGCTGACGCGTGACACGGCGGAGGCCACCTCGTCCATGCGCAGCTGTGCGTCACCGGCCCGGTGGCTGCCGGTCTCGACGCGCCCGCGCGATTCCTCGATAAGGGCGCGGATCTCCTTGGCTGCCGTGCCGGTGCGCTGAGCGAGGGCGCGCACCTCGGCGGCCACCACCGCGAAACCGCGGCCCTGCTCGCCGGCGCGAGCCGCCTCGACGGCGGCATTCAGGGCCAGGATGTTGGTCTGGAAGGCCACGCCTTCGATGACCTGGATGATGTCGCCGATGCGCTGCGACGAGTCGGTGATCTCCTGCATGGTGTCCGTCACGCCGTGGACGGCTTGCTGGCTGCGCTGGGCCACACCGGCGGTCTCGCGCGCAAAGCGGGCACCGTCGCCGGCCAGCTCCGAGGTCTGCCGCACGGTGCCGCTGATCTCGTCCATCGCGGCGGCGGTCTGCTCCAGGCTGCTGGCTTGGGACTCGGTGCGGGAAGACAGGTCCTGGTTGCCGGCGGCGATCTCCCGGGCACCGTCCTCCAGGTGGATGACCTCCTCGCGCACGTCGCGCACGACGGTGCGCACGGACACGGTCAGTTGGGCCAGCGCCAGTTGCAGCTCGCCGATCTCGCCCCGGCCGCTGACCTCGACGTGCCGCGTCAGATCGCCGCCTGCCAGCAGGTTGGCGGTGGCAATCACCTGGCGCAGCGGGGCGATCCCGCTCGCGAGCAGGCCGTAGCTGGCGGCGGCGGTGCTGGCCAGGGCAGCCAGTACCAGGCCCCAGCCTGGCGCGCCGGCCCAGGCTGCGAGCAGCGGTCCGGCCGCGGCCAGCACGGCCAGCAAAACCATCTGGCCGCGCAACTCGGGCCGCAGCCAGTCTGTCAGGCGGCCCACTGTGTCGTTGCGCTTGACCACGCCGCGCCGCAGCACATGAGTCCGGCGGCCTGCGGCCGCCTCAGCGCGCATGGTGGCGTAGAGCTGCTCGAAGCGGCGTACCTCGACGTCGCTGGGCTTGGTGCGCACCGACAGATACCCCACCGTGCGGTCGCCGTTTCGCACCGGCGTCGCGTTGGCTCGCACCCAGTAGTAGTCGCCGTTCTTGCGCCGGTTCTTGACGAGTGCGGTCCAGGGTTGTCCGCCCTCGATGGTGGCCCAGAGGTCGCGGAAGGCCTCCTCCGGCATGTCCGGGTGGCGCACGATGTTGTGCGGCTGGCCCAGCAACTCCGCCTGCGCGTAGCCGCTGACGGCCACGAAGCTGGGGTTGCAGTAGGTAATGCGCCCCTTCAGGTCCGTGATGGAAATGAGGGTCTGGTCGGAGGCCAGGGCGTACCCGTTCGGGGTCACCGGTTGGTTGTTGCGCATATTGGCCTCTCAGGTGGGACGGATAACCAGCCCTGGTTTTCGGCGCCAGGGGCCCAGCGTAGGGGTAGAAAGGTGCACCGCGATTGCGCTGCGTCAAAGGCGCAAGGGGTTCGCCGGCAGTTCCCATGCGGAACACGCCTTCCGGCGCGCGACCGGACAATGCCGGCATGCGTTCTCTTGCCGCCCGCCTCCCTGAACCCGCCTCAGCCAGCGCTCCCCGTGGCGACTGGGGCACCGTCGGCCGCCTGCTGCCCTATCTGTGGCGCTACCGCTGGCGCGTTGCACTGGCGCTGACCTTCATGGTGGGCGCCAAGCTCTGCAATGTCGGCGTGCCCCTGCTGCTCAAGCAGCTGATCGACAGCCTGAACCTCAAGGCTGGCCAGCCCGAGGCCCTGCTGGTGGTGCCGCTGGGCCTGCTGCTGGCCTATGGCGCATTGCGGCTGTCGACGTCGCTGTTCGCCGAGGCACGTGAGCTGATCTTCGCCAAGGCCACCGAGGGCACGTCGCGCAGCATCTCGCTGCAGGTGTTCCGGCATCTGCACGACCTGTCGCTGCGCTTTCACCTCGAACGCCAGACCGGTGGCATGACGCGCGACATCGAGCGCGGCACGCGCGCTGTGCACTCGCTGATCAGCTATTCCCTGTACAGCATCGTGCCGACGCTGATCGAGGTGGTGCTGGTGCTGACGCTGCTGGGTGTCAAGTTCGACGTCTGGTTCGCCGGCATCACGGTGGCGGCGTTGGTGATCTACATCGGCTTCACCGTCGTCGTCACCGAGTGGCGCACCAAGTTCCGCAAGACGCTCAACGAGCTGGACTCGGTGGCCCACAGCAAGGCCATCGACTCGCTGCTGAATTACGAGACGGTCAAGTACTTCAACAACGAGGCCTTCGAGGCCACGCGCTATGACGAGAGCCTGGAGAAGCTGCGCAAGGCCCAGCTGAAGAGCCAGCGCACGCTGTCCATGTTGAACACCGGCCAGCAGCTCATCATCGCGTCGGCGCTGGTGCTGATGCTGTGGCGAGCCACCCAGGGCGTCGTGGCGGGCCACATGAGCCTGGGCGACCTGGTCATGGTCAACGCCTTCATGATCCAGCTCTATATCCCGCTGAACTTCCTCGGCGTGATCTACCGCGAGATCAAGCAGGCGCTGACGGACATCGAGAAGCTCTTCGTGCTGCTGGACCGCGAGCGCGAGATCGCCGATGCGCCGGATGCCGCCGAGCTGGCCGTGGGTGGCGGCAGTGTCGTCTTCGACAACGTCCGCTTCGCCTACGACTCCGTGCGGCCCATCCTGCACGGCGTCAGCTTCGAGATCCCGGCGGGCAGGAAGGTCGCCGTCGTCGGCCCCAGCGGCTCAGGCAAGAGCACGCTGGCGCGGCTGCTCTACCGCTTCTACGACATCGACTCGGGTGGCATCCGCATCGACGGCCAGGACATCCGTACGGTGACGCAGTCCAGCCTGCGCCGCGCCATCGGCATCGTGCCGCAGGACACCGTGCTCTTCAACGACACCGTGGCCTACAACATCGCCTATGGGCGGCCCGGCGCTGGCCAGGCGGAGGTCGAGGGCGCGGCGCGTGCGGCGCATATCCATGCCTTCATCGCGGCGACACCGCTCGGCTACGACACCATGGTGGGCGAACGTGGCCTGAAGCTGTCGGGTGGCGAGAAGCAGCGCGTGGCCATTGCGCGCACGCTGCTGAAGAACCCGCCCATCCTCATCTTTGATGAAGCCACGTCGRCACTGGATTCGACCAACGAGCGCGCCATCCAGGCCGAACTGGAGTCCGTGGGCCAGAACAAGACCGTGCTGGTCATCGCCCACCGCCTGTCCACCGTCGTCGACGCGCACGAGATCCTCGTGCTGGAGCAGGGCCGCATCATCGAGCGCGGCCGGCACGACACCTTGCTGGCCAGGAACGGCCGCTACGCCGAAATGTGG
>NZ_JBFUMO010000326.1:0-6552 GCF_054049355.1 Roseateles sp. P5_E11
GAAGGTGGCAATGCTGAAGGCTTATTTCACCGATGGCCGTGATGTATCCAATCACGAAGTGCTGCTGAGCCTGGCCACCGCCGCCGGCCTGCCCGAGGCCGAGGCGCGCGAACTGCTGGCGGGCAAGCGCTACGCCGAAGAGGTGGCTGCCGCCGAGGCCGAGGTGCACGCCCAGGGCATCCATGCCGTGCCGGCCGTCATCGTCAACCAGCGCCACCTGATCCAGGGCGGGCAGTCGGTCGAGGTCTTCGAGAAGCTGCTGCGCCAGGTCATGGACGAACCGCGCCTGGCCTGACCCACCCCTCGCCGGCGCCGCCGCGCGACCTGAGACAATCGCGGCCTGATCGCTGCCTGTTTGCGAAGCCCGCCGCTGGCGGGTTTCTTGTTTGTATCGAGCCCATGTTCAAGAACCTCATCGTCTACCGCATCGGCGAGGGCTGGCAGCCCGACGCCACCCAGCTGGCCGACAAGCTGGCCAAGGAACCCTTCCTGTCCTGCGCCCCGACGCAGCCCCTGGCCGTCGGCTGGGCCCCGCCGCGGGACGTCGAGCACGCACCCCTGGTCGAAGTCATCGACGGCCACTGGCTGCTCAAGCTCAAGCGCGAGCAGCGCCTGCTGCCCTCCTCCGTCGTGCAGGAGCGCATCGACGAGCTCGCCGAGCAGATCGAGGCGCAGACCGGCCGCAAACCCGGCAAGAAGGCCAAGAAGGACATGAAGGAGCAGGCCACGCACGAACTGCTGCCGCGCGCGTTCACCAAGACCTCGGCCACGCGCGTCTGGATCGCGCCGGAGCAGCGCCTGCTGTTCGTCGATGCCGGCTCCGCCAGCCGCGCCGACGAGGTCGTCACGCTGCTGATCCAGGCCGCCGACGGCCTGTCGCTGCAACTGGTGCAGACGGCCGAGAGCCCCGCCGCCTGCATGGCCGCCTGGCTGCTGGACGGCGTGACGCCCGAAGGCTTCCAGATCGAGCGCGAGTGCGAGCTCAAAGGCAGCGACGACGAGAAGCCCGTCGTGCGCTATGCCCGCCACCCGCTGGACATCGACGAGGTCCGCGCCCACCTGACCAGCGGCAAGATGCCGACTCGCCTGGCCCTGAGCTGGAACGACCGCGTCGCCTTCACGTTGACCGAGGGTTTTGCGATCAAGAAGATCAGCTTCCTGGACCTGGCTTTTGAAGGCCGGCCCGAAGCAAGCGGCGACGAGGCCTTCGACGCCGACGCGGCCCTGGCGACCGGCGAACTGGGCCGGCTGATCCCGGCGCTCATCGAAGGCCTGGGCGGCGAGCATGACTTCGCCGCGGCAGGTGCGCCCGCCTCGGCGCCCGCGCCCGCCATCGCCTCTCTGCCGGCGAACGTGCCTGAGGACGCGCTCAGTGAGTCACCGCCCTGGTAACACCCCAGGCGTCGGATCGCTTGGGTAGCTTGGCGCGGCACCGGCAGGCACGCCACAACGGTGCCGTCAGCCGCGAAGCTCTCGGCACGCTTCGCTAGATCAATATTCCCAGAAGATCCGCTGCAGCTCAGCGGTGGTCTGTGGCTTGGTCAGGGCCACGGCGGCCAGGATCTTGGCCTTCTGGGGGTTCAGGTCGTGGGCCACCACCCAGTCGTACTTGTCGTCGGGCTGCTCGGCGTTGCGCAGCACGATGCCGTCAGCCACGCGGCTGGAGCGGATGACCAGCACGCCCTTGTCGCGGATGGACTTGAGCTTGTCCACCGCGTAGTTGGGCACCGAGCCATTGCCCGTGCCGGCGTTGATGATGGCCTTGACGCCCGGCGTGGCCGCCGCGTCGTACAGCGCCATGTTCATGCTGCCCGAGCCGTAGACGATGGACACGTCCGGCAGCGCGTCGATGGTGTCGATGTCGAACTCGGAGTTCGCGGTATGGCGCTTGGCCAGGCTGCGGAACCAGAAGGTCTTGCCCTCGACCACCATGCCCAGCGAACCCCATTGGCTGCCAAAGGCGCTGGTCTTGATGTTCACGCGCTTGGCTGTGTCACGGCCGGACAGAATGTCGTCGGCCATGGTGATCAGCACGCCCTTGCCCTTGGCGCTGGGCGAAGCCGCCACCACCACCGCGTTGTACAGGTTCAGCATGCCGTCGGCCGACATCGCGCTGCCCGGCCGCATCGAGCCGACCACCACGATGGGCTTGTCGCTCTTGACCACCAGGTTCAGGAAGAAGGCGGTCTCTTCCAGCGTGTCGGTGCCGTGGGTGACGACCACACCGCCCACTTCCGGGTCCTTCAGCAGCGCAGAAACGCGCTTGCCCAGCGTCACCAGCTTGTCGTTGGTGAAGCTCTCGGAGGCGATCTGGAAGGCTTGCTCGCCGCGCACGTTGGCCACGCTGGCCAGTTCGGGCACACCGGCGATCAGCTTGTCCACCGGCACCTTGGCGGCCTGGTAGGTGGCGCTGTTCAACGCCGAGGCGCCAGCACCGGCGATGGTGCCGCCGGTGGCGACGATCACCACGGTGGGTTTGGCGGTCTGGGCCAGCGCCGGCAAGCCGGCGAAGGCGCTGGCCGCCAGCAGCGCGGCGCAGGCGGCGCGCAGGCCGAAGGTCATGGATTGCATGCGGAGTTCTCCTCTGGTTGTAAAGAAACCAGCGCGAGTAGATGCGAGAAACGGGCCCGCATGAATACCGATCCGGCATTCACGCTTTCAGAAGGCGCATGACTCCAGTGCATTGCCCGGGTCGGGCCGCGTGCAAAAGCGCTTCAAGAGCCCGGATCAGCAGCGGGGCAGCAACGCGCGCATCGTCGTCTCTTCAGAACCCCATCTTCAGCGTCACCCGCACCGTGCGCGGCTCGGCCGGGTGGACATGACGGTCGGCCACCGACGYCGCCTCGCCGGGCAGTTGCGACTCGTAGAAGTACTCGATGTCGTTGAGCTTGCGGTCCATCAGGTTGAAGACGTCCACCGTCAGCTCGGCCTTGTCCCACAGCTTGCGGCTGACGCGCAGGTTGGTCGTCAGCGACGAGCGCGAGCGCACGCTGTTGTCCTCGACCAGCGAGCCCGAGCCGAGGTAACGCCACTGCAGGCTGGCCGACCAGGGACCAAGGTCGCGCAGCGTGACGGCGATCGATCCGACCTTGTCGACGGCATTGGGAATGCGGTTGCCCGCGGGGTCGAAATCGGCAAAACGGGCACGCGCCCAGGCCAGGTCGGCGTCGATGAGCAACCAGGGTACAGGGACATAGCGGTTGTTCCACTCAAGCCCATGACGTTTGCTGGGCCGGGTGGCCTCGGTCGCGCCCGCGTCGCCCACATAGACGAGTTCGGAGTCGAAGTCCAGCTTCCAGATCGCGACCGAACTCTGCAGGCCCGGCACCCATTCGGTCCGTGCACCCAGCTCCAGGCCGCGCGCCGCGACAAGACCCGGCACCTTGTCGACCGCGTCTCCGGTCTTGGGGTCGATGGTGGCCGTCGTGCCGCGCGCGTCATTGCTGTGAAAGCCGCGGCCCGCGTTGAAGAAGAACTCCGTCTTGGCCCACGGCCCGGCGATCAGCGAGAACTTGGGCGACAGCAGGTGGGCCGAGGCGCTGCCGGAGTTGGCGGCGTTGCTGTAGCTATGCACCTTGAAGCGCGCCTCGTCCGCGCGCAGGCCGACGACGCCGCGCAGCCAGGGCGTCAGCTCGACCGAGGTCTGGCCGTAGACGCCAAGCTCGGTCTCGCGCACCTCGTCGTCGCGCGTCGTTGCGGTGATGCGGCGCTCCACGGTGTCGTAAAGGCCGACGCGGATGCGGTCATGGCGCAGCTGCAGGCCGATCTCGCTGCGGGCCGGCAGGTCGCCCAGGCGGTGGTCGACGGCGTGGCTGGCATTGGCGCCGTAGACGCTGCGCCTGTCCTGCTGCGAGAACTGGTCGCCGTCGTCGGGCCGCTCCAGCGCGTAGGTGAAGTTGGAGAAGAGCTTGAGCCGGTAGTTCATCGCATAGGCCGCGACGTTGGTGGCCTCTGTGCCGGTATTGCGATGCCATTCACCGGACAGGCTGCTGCGGCGCGTCTCGCCGCCGTCGCTCTTGTCGATGGCATCGAAGCGGCCGAAGGGCTGGCCGTTGAAGCTGCCGGCTGTGATGAGACGCTCGGGCACCTGGTCGGTCGATGTCCACCGGGCGTCATAGGTCATCAGGCTCGTGCTCCAGCCCTCGGCGCGCGTGCCACCCGAAAGAATCAGCACACCGTTTGTCTTGCGCAGGTGTTCGGGCAACTGCCACGGCCCGTCGTTGTGCTGCACCTCGATGGCGCCCAGCAGATGCATGTCGCCCAGGTGCGTAAAGCCGGCGCCGACAAAGCGCTGGAACTGGCGCTGGCCCAGCGTCAATGCGGCGAAGCTTTCGTCCAGCGTGTTGCGGTAGGCGATGTCGGCCGAGCCGGCGGCGGCGAAGTCGCCGTTCTTCGCAAAGTACGGGCCCTTGCGGTACTCGATGCGGTCCACCAGTTCGGGAATCAGGAAGTTCAGGTCCGAATAGCCCTGGCCGTGGCCGTGGGACGGCATGTTGACCGGCAGGCCGTTGACGGTGGTGGCGAAGTCGGTGCCATGGTCAAGGTTGAAGCCGCGCAGGAAGTACTGGTTGGCCTTGCCGTCGCCCGAGTGCTGCGTGACGATGAGGCCGGGCACGAACTCCAGCACCTCGCCCGGTCGCAATGCGGGGCGGCTCTTCAGCAGCTCGGCGCGGATGGTGCCCTGCGACGCGGCATCGGTGCTGCCGATGGCGTTGTCGTAATGGCGGCCGGTGATCTCGACCTTTTCAAGCACGGCTGAGGGTTCGGCCCGGGCTGCGGAGGCGGCGAGCAGGCAGGCGGCGGCCAGCAGCGTCGGCTGGAAGCGGCAATGTTTGGACATGGGAGCTCTCGGCAAGCCTGCGCGCGCAGGCACCGCTGGGTCCGGTCAGGACGGGCGGAAGTCAGGGGATCGGATTGGCGCAGCAAGCGCCATGGCACGCGAAGGCGCCTGTCGATCAGCCGCGAGGAGGGGTCAACGGCGGCGCGACGACACGGTCGCGCCAATCGAGGTAGGTCGCGGCAGGGTGATCGCCGCCCTCGCCCACCGGCAAGGTCAAGCCGGCCGGCRGCCAGGCGAGGAAGGCCGTCACAGCGCCCTGGGCGGTGTCGTCAGCCGGATCGCCGACCTCGAGCACGTCGGCGTCGTGCTGGGAGTGATTGTGAAAGACACCCCCATGCTCGTGCATTTCCGCGCCATGCCCATTGCTCAGCACCTGAGAGCGCTTGGAGCCCTGCAGCCGCGGGTCCTGTGCGGCGTGCAGATGGTCCAGCAGGGCGCGCAGTGGCTGGGTCAGGCCCGCCAGCACGGCGTCATGCCGAGTCGCCGTGCCGATATGCACATGCCTGTGACCTTGGAGGCCCGCAACGAGTTGCACCACGCCCTGGAGCGGCAACACGACGAGCAGCAGCACCAGGACGGCAGCACGCGTTCGATGGAGCAGTGATGACAGGGTGGGTGGCACGGGCGTGATGACAAAGGAACCGAGGCGGGCGCAGGCCAGGCGACGCATCTTCGATCGCCAGCATTGCCCGCGTATGACATTCGCTTGCTTGTCCTACGTGGGCCATCGGTGGCCGGATTCACTGAAGGCGTCGCCGCAGCCTGGCAATGACGATCACGCGGCCTGCGCGGTCTCACTCTCGACGGCCCGGAGCTCGTCGACGACCTTGTCGAGGTGGCTCGCCACGTCGTGCACCATGGCGTCCACCTCGGCGTCGCGCGCGCCATGCAGGCACCCCCGCTCCAACGCAGCGGCAGCGGCCTGCACGGCATGCATGCCGAGCGTTCCGGACAGGCCCTTGAGGTCGTGCGCGGCGCGCATGGCGGCGTCGGCGTCGCCTGCACGGCGTGCGGCGTTGAAACGCTGCGCGAAATCGGCCTCGCGGTCGCGGAACATGCTCAGCACACGACGGTACAGCACGCCGTTGCCGCCGACATTGGCCAAGCCGCAATGCGCGTCGATGCCGTTCAGTGCCTGCAACGCGTCGGCGCTGCTGTCGTTGCCCACCACCACCAAACCGCTCGGCTTGACCCATTTCGCGAGGGTGGCGAACATCTCATCGACCTTGATCGGTTTGGCGATGTGGTCGTTCATGCCCGCCGCGATGACGGCTTCACGATCGCCGACCATCGCATTGGCGGTCATGGCGATCACGGGCAGCGCCTGCAGCGCCGGCTGCTGGCGCAACGCCCGCGTCGCTGCATAACCGTCCATGACGGGCATCTGGCAGTCCATGAGCACCGCATCAAAACGCTCGCTGGCCAGCTTGCGCAGCGCTTCCTCGCCATTGCCGGCGACGCTGACGACGATACCGGCGCGGCTGAGCAGGTCGACGGCGAGTTCCTGGTTGATCGCGTTGTCCTCGACCAGCAGCACATGGGCACCGGCCAGCGCCTTTCGATGGTCGAGCTGTGCTTCTTCGCGCCGCGCAGTGCGCGTGGGGACGGCAAGCGCGCGCCCGAGTGCGGCAGCGCAGGCATCCAGCAAGGTCGAGGGCGTGCCCGGCTTCGTCAGCAGCGCGCCGGCCCGCAGCTTGTGCTCGGCCAGGCGC
>NZ_JBFUMO010000327.1:0-6551 GCF_054049355.1 Roseateles sp. P5_E11
GCATTGGCCTGGGCCAGTTGGCTTATCTGGCGTCCACCGCGGGCGACCACGCCGCAGCCGCGCAGGCCCTGCGCGAACTGGCCGAGCGCGAGCAGTTGGCCCGGTCTGCCAGCCTGCGCGGCCGCGTCGCCGACGTCGAGCGGCAACTGGAACTGCGCAGCCGGACCCGGCAGTTGCACGCCTCCGAGGCCGGGCGCGCGCACTTCCAGCAACTGGCGCTCGAGGATGGCCTGACCGGCCTGCCGAACCGGCGCCATTTCGAACTCCAGCTGCAAGGCCTGCTGGAGGAGGTGCGCACCCAGGGCAGCACGGCCTGCCTCGTCATGATCGACGTCGACAAGTTCAAGCAGATCAACGACGGCCATTCGCACAACGCGGGCGACGCGGTGCTGCGGGCCATCGCGGCGCAGATCCGAAGATGCGTGCGCGACAAGGACTTTCCCGCGCGGCTGGCCGGCGACGAGTTCGTCATCATCCTGCGCGATACCGGCGCGCAGGCAGCCCAAGCGCTGACCGAGCGGATCGCGGACGCGGTGTCCCGCCATGCCTGGAGCGCCATCGCTGCCGGCCTGTCGGTCTCGGTGAGCCTGGGGCTCGCCGAAGTCCTGCCGACCGACACCTTGCGCACCGTGCTCAGCCGCAGTGACCAGGGCATGTACGCGAACAAGCGCGAAAAGGCCCACCCCCACTGACGGCCAAGCGGCGTGCACGCCCGCACACAAGGCTGAGCGCCGCCCCGGCCGACGTTCGAAACAACGCTTGCTTGCTGGCTTGCGGGCCGAGCGCCGGGCCGCTCCCAAGCAGGCCCGCCTTTGGCGATGTGCTTGCTGGTCAATCCGGCAAGCATCGCCGTCCCCCAGGGGGACCGGCTGGACTCGCCTGCGTTCAGCATGGCGAGACCAGACGAGGGGCTCCATTTCAGTCGGCGTAGATCCCTGCCGCCTTGATGACCGGGGTGAGTTTGTTGATCTCGGCCTCGACAAACTTCTTGTGCTCTGCCGGCGCAAGGCGCGCGTCACTGATGATGACCGCACCCAGGGCCTCCTGGCGCTTGTGGAAGTCGGCGTCCTTCAGGGCTGCGCGCAGCGCCGTGTTGACCTTGTCGATGACGGCCTTGGGCGTGCCCTTGGGTGCATACATGCCGTGCCAGACGGCCAGGTTGAAGCCTTTCAGCCCTGACTCGTCGGCCGTCGGCAGCTTGGCCAGCGGGCCGCTGGGCAGGCGCTTGGCCGACATCACCGCATAGGCCTTGACCTTGCCGGCCTCGATCTGTCCGGTGGTGTTGGTGGTCTGGTCGCACATGATGTCGACCTGGCCGCCGAGCAGGTCATTCATGGCCGGTGCGGTGCCCTTGTAGGGCACGGTCGTCATGTCGATCTTGATGGCCGACTGATACAGCAGGCCGCACAGATGCGAGGCCGAGCCGACCCCGGCGTGGGCGAGGTTGATGTTGCCCTTGTTGGACTCCAGCCACTTGGCCAGTTCGGCATAGTTGGCCGCCGGCAGATTGGGGCGGCCGATCAGCGTCATCGGCACCTCGTTGACCATGCCCAGGTATTCGAAGTCTTCCAGCGTCTTGTAGGGCAGCGTGCGGTAGAGGGCCGTCGCGCTGGCGATGCCGATGTGGTGCAGCAGCAGCGTGTAGCCATCCGGCGCGGCCTTGGCCACCTTGTTGGCGCCCAGCGTACCGCCTACACCGCCGACGTTCTCGACAATGATGGTGGCACCCAGGGGCTTGCGCAACGCTTCGGCGAGGTCGCGGGCGACCTTGTCGGTCGGGCCGCCGGCTGCGAACGGCACGATCAGGGTGACGGGCTTGTCGGGGTAATCGGCAGCGGCGGTGCCGGCGGCCAGCAGGGCCGCCAGGGCAATCAAGGTCGTGCGCATGGGCTTGTCTCCAGGATGTGTGCGCACGATCTTAGGCAGAGTACCGCCCCCGGCGTCTCCGGGATGGCCCCAAGCCAGCGCCATCAGGGGTAGCTCAGCGTCAGCGTATAGCCCTGGGTGCCGCTGCTGCCTGAGTAGGCCCCCACGCGGATGTAGACCGCCAGCGCCGAGCTGCCGGTGTTCTTGTAGCTCAGGGACTCGGTGCAGGTGGCGCTCTCTGACGAGGTCAGCGTCGTGCCACTGGCGTTGTGCAAGTAGATGTCGTAGTCATAGGCCGCCRGGCAGCTCATGTCGACACGCAGCGTCTTGCCTGCGGCCAGCGTGACCTTGAAGTAGTCCTTGTCGCTCGTGGTGGCCATGGTGCCGCTGATCGTCGTCTGGTTGGTGACGACGTTGGCGGTGGCGATGGTGCCGTTGGACTCGGTCTCGTTCAGCGCCGCGCTGGCATTGCTGATGCTGAAGTTGACGGCCGACGAGGCGCCCGAGTTGCCGGCGGCGTCGTAGGCGCGGGCGACCAGGCTGTGGCTGCCGTTTGTGAGCGTCGTCGAGTCCAGCGACAGCGAATAGGGCGCGCTGCTGTCGCTGCCCTTCACCGTGCCATCAACGACGAAGTCCACGCGCGCCACGCCGATGTTGTCGCTCGCCGTGGCCGACAGCGTGACGGTGCCGGACGTGCCGCTCTCGCTGGCCGTCGCGGTCGGCGGCGTGGTGTCCACCGGCCCGTTGGACTGCGTGACCCAGACGGGCGCTGTCCACAGCATCTTGCCGTCGTTCTGCGTGATCTTGGCGTAGTAGAAGTGCTCGCCGATGGCCGGCGTGGTGCTGGCCGTGCCGCTGCTGGCCAGCAGTGTGACGGTGCCGTTGCGCTTGGGCACGCCTTCGTAGATCTGCACGCTGGTGGCCGTCTTGCCGCTGTTGCTGGCATAACCGACGCTCAAGGACAGCGTGCCGCTGTTGGTGAAGCGCTCACCCATGACGTGGCCATTGGCGGTCAGCGCGATCTGCGCCGTCTTGTCCATCGTCGCGAAGACGCGGCGGGCCTTGATGGCATCGATGAAACTGGCCTTGCTGAGCGCCGTGCCATTCGGGATCAGCACGCCGGTGCGGTTGGTGTACGACTTGCCCCAGTTGGCGCAGTGGTTGTCCTGGTTGCTGGCGGGCGCCACGTGAAAGCCGCGCTCCAGCATCTTGTTGAAGGCGTCTTCAAAGTTGCTGAGGCCCGTCTCGGTCTCGGTCGTGTTGGACGAGAACGCCGAGCTGTTCAGGATCTCGCTCAGCACCATGACCTCGTCGCCATCGGCGCTGTAGCCCAGCGCCGTGCCGCCGACAAGGAACTGGCCGGTCGTGTCGGGATGGTTGAACTGGCCGACAAGGCCGAGCTGGCGCATCGTCGCGTACAAGGCCGCGTAGTCGCTCTTGGCCGTGAAGCGGTCGCCGAAGAGCTGGTTGCTGCTGTTGTATTCCCAGGCGAACAACTCGGTGCTGTTGAAGATGTTCATGTGGCCGCCATTGCTGATGACGCCCCACTCCATGCCGTAGATCGCGAGGTAGTTCGATGTCGTCGCGGCGGTGGCGGCGGACAGGCCGGCCTGGTAGCGGCTCTTGGCGGTGGCGGCGCTGCCGCTGGCGTTGGTGCTCGAGGAGCCGTCGAAGTAGTGGTTGTGCTCGGACGACATCAGGATGTCCAGGCCCGCCGTCTTGCCATAGGCGAAGGCGTCGGCCGGGCCGAAGGCGCCGGTCTGCGCGGGCTGCGAAGACGAGCAGCTGCCCAGCGCCCCGCCGCCGTCGGAGTCATTCGTCTGGCTGTGCAGATTGGCGTAGTAGACCGTGTAGGGCAGGCTGTTGATGGCCGGTGCCGATTGCGCCTTGACGAGGCCGCGGCCGGCGGCCGTGGGCATGGCCGCATAGGGCGGCAGGTCGACGCTGGCCGGCTGGCCGAGGGCAACCGGCCATTGCTGCTCGGCATGGTCCAGCGGCGCGGCAGCGGCCAGCAGGCGCTCGGCGCGGCCGGTGGTCGCACCCTGGCTCAGCGCGGTGGCGGCGTCGAGGCTGGCGGCCTCAAGCTTGAGCTGGTAGAGGCCATCGGCCAGTGCCGTGCCGCCGGTGCCGCGACCGACCCAGCGCACGCTGGCCATCACCGGCGCGCCGGCATAGCGCGATTCGCCGCTCCAGCGCTGCAGCACGCGGCCCTGCTCGTCGACCAGGCTGAGCGCCCACGCAAAGACCTGGCCGTCGGCAATGCCGGGGTGGTCCATCTGCACGCTGAAGACGCGCTCGCCGCTGGCGGCGGTGACCGCGAAGGGCGCGGACAGCGTGGCCGAGAACTCGTGGTGGTCGGGGTCCTTGGCGCGCGGGCGCGCGGCGGCGGCTTTGGCCAGCTCGCTTTCGGCCTGGGAAGCTTGGGAAGAGACTTGGGGGTCGTTGCTGCCACCACCGCAGGCTGCGAGCAGCAGCACGAGYAGGGTGGGCGGAAGATGGCGGGCAAGGGTCATGGCGCGTCCTCGGCTGGTGCCAGCGGTGGCCGGCAAAGCGGCGGACTGTGGTGGCGCCGCCAAGCCGAGTCCATGCGGGCCTTCCTGTCACCGATTCAGGCTCAGGTCGGCCCCGAGGTCTTCAAACGCGCGTCACACGGGGCGGCGATCCTCGATGACCCGGCCGTCGTTGGGCAGGCTGCCCGCCGCCAGCAGCTCGACCTCGCCCCGCAGCTTGGTGATGTCGCGCAGCGCCGTCTGCAGCTGCTCCACCAGGCCCTCGGCCGGCGCGGCCTCAAGCTGCAGGCACATGCGGTCATTGGCCAGCTCGCCGTCGACGATGAGGCGCGCCCGGCCGCGCTGGCCACAGCGCGCCAGCACCTCGGCCACTTGGCCCGCGTGCACGAACATGCCACGCACCTTGGCCGACTGGTCCGCCCGGCCCAGCCAGCCACGCAGGCGCTGGTTGGTGCGGCCGCAGGGGCTGATGCCAAGGTTCGCGGGCAGCACGGCAGAGAGGTCGCCGGTGGCGAAGCGGATCAAGGGATAACCGGCACTGAGCGTCGTCACGATGACTTCGCCGACCTCGCCGTCCGGCACAGGTTCGGCAGAGCCGGGTCGCACGATCTCGACGATGACGCCTTCGTCGACGACCAGGCCTTCACGCGCCGTGGTCTGGTAGGCGATGAGGCCGAGGTCGGCCGTCGCATAGCACTGGTAGGCATCGACGCCGCGTGCGGCAAACCATGCAACGAGCGCCGGCGGGCAGGCCTCACCGCTGACCAGGGCACACTGCAGATAAGGCAGCACGTGCCCGCCCTCGGCCGCCTTCTCGAGCAAGATGCGCAGCAGGCTGGGCGTGCCGGCATAGGCCTCGGGCTGCAGGTCCAGGAGGGCCTGCAGCTGCAATTCGGTATTGCCAATGCCGCCGGGAAAGCTGGCAGCACCGATGGCGCGCAGGCCCGCTTCCATCATGGCGCCAGCCGGGGTCAGGTGATAGCTGAAGCCCACATGCGCGAGCTGGCCGGCGCGGATGCCCGCCGCATGCAGTGCGCGGGCGACGCGCCAGGGGTCGGCGCCGTCGGCATCGGGCTCGGGTTCGTAGAGCGGCCCGGGCGACTGGAAGATGCGCCGCGGCATGCCGGCCGCAAATCCGCCCAAGCGCAGTGCGCGCCGAGCGGCCTGGGCGGCGGCGAGGCTGCTCTTGCGCGTCAGCGGCAACGTGGCCAGCGCGGCCCGCGACGTGATCGCGTTCGCATCGACGCCGACCAACAGCTCGGTGTAGGCCGGACTGCTGGATTGGGCATGCGCGATCTGTTCCGGCAGCGCAGCCATCAGCGCGGCCTCACGCGCGGCCGGGTCGCGCGTCTCCAGCGCGTCGAAGAACTCCGAGCTCATTGGTGCACCCTTCGGCCTACGGTCTGTCCCGCCAAGCGGGAGCGAGCTTGCTTGGGGCGGCCCGGCGCGGCGCTCACTCCTCGTCCTTCCAACGCGTGAGCCGGCGCTTGATCTCGTCCTGCAACTTGCGCAGCTCGGTCGCGGACTTCAGCGTGAAGGTGTCCCACTCGGGCGTGCGCGCCGGGCGCTTGGTGAGCTGGACCTTGACGGTCGCACCCTCCACCGCCAGCTTGAGCACCACGTCGGCGCCCAGCATCCAGCCTTCGCCCCGCTCGGCCAGCACGCGTTGGTCGCGCGCGAAGCGCTTCATCGTCAGCAGCGCCGAGTCCGCATCAAAAGGTGGCGGCGCCATCTCCCAGTTGTCGTCACTCATGCCAGCCACCTCTTCCTTCGCCTGTAGCTCTTCACGTCCTTGAAACTGCGTCGCCCTTCCCCGCCCACGCCGAGATAGAACTCCTTGACGTCCTCGTTCTCGCGCAATGCGCTGGCAGCGCCGTCCATGACGACGCGGCCGTTCTCCAGGATGTAGCCGTAGTCGGCATAACGCAGCGCCATGCTGGTGTTCTGCTCGGCCAGCAGGAAGGTCGTCCTCTCCTTGGTGTTGAGGTCGCGCACGATCTCGAACACCTCCTCGACGATCTGCGGCGCCAGGCCCATGGACGGCTCGTCCAGCAACACCATCTTGGGGTTGGCCATCAGCGCGCGGCCGATGGCGCACATCTGCTGCTCGCCGCCCGACGTGTAGGCCGCCTGGCTGGTGCGGCGCGTCTTCAGGCGCGGGAAGTAGGTGTAGAC
>NZ_JBFUMO010000328.1:0-6527 GCF_054049355.1 Roseateles sp. P5_E11
GGGCATGCCCTTCGGCGTGGCCGGCAGCACGAATTTCCTGCACATCGCCAGGGCTTRGTGTCGAGTGCCAAGAGGTTGCTGGAAGGCCGGCGCCTCGGCAAGTGCGCGAACTTACCGAATGCCTCCTTGCGTCAATCGGCAGGACTCGCGTCCAATCCGCGATGCCAACTCAACGGATCTCGCCATGTCACGTTACGTCGATCAGGTTCTCGTGCCCGGCGAGCGAGTCGTCCATCTGGGGCGCACCAGCCTCTGGTCGGTTTGGCACTTGCTGTTGTTCGGCCTGCTCTTGCTGCCCGCCTTTGGCCTTGGGCTCATCCTTTGGGTGGCCGCCTACGTTCGCATCAGGTCAACCGAGCTGGCCGTGACCACCAAGAGAGTGATCGTCAAACACGGATTCATCCGCCGCCACACGATCGAGATCAACATCAACAAGGTGGAGAGCATTCAGGTCAATCAGTCCCTCATGGGCCGAATGCTCAACTTTGGCACCCTCGTCATTGCGGGCACCGGCGCATCCCATGCGCCCATCGACGGCATCGCAGAGCCACTTGTATTCCGCCGCGCCTTCGTCGAGGCCCAGGACTCGGCACAGAGCAGCCAGGCATAGCGTCAAGAGACGCTTCAGTCGAAGGTGCCCGCCACAAAGGATGCCTTGACCGTGATCAGCCAGCTGCCCTCCACCTTGTGCAGGACGAAGTGGTCGTTGAACAGCTTCTGGCCGATCCGCACCCTCACGTTCGCTGTTGAAAGGCTGTCCGAGATGTGCTCGACCGAGAGGATTGCTTCGTCCCTCGGCGCACCCGTCGACTGGGGGCTCGGCCTTCCATGGATGAGCGCCGCATAGTCCTGTGAGGACAGCATGTTCAACCGCCCCCCGTCAAGCCACTGCACAAAGCAGTTCGGGTGGAAGACCTTGTTGAAGTCACGGCTCTTCGGCTCATAGGCCAGATTGAAATAGTCCTCGATCAGAGTGGCTACGGCTTGGGTCTGGGTCATCGCTGGCTTTCATCAATGGGCGAACGATTCGTATAGTGAGGAATCCTTCCGCGCCCGGCTACAGCGAACTGGTYATCGCTGCCATTACCAGAACACATCGACCATGGATGACCTTGATGGAGCGCTTGTCATCGGCCTGCTGGCGCTGAATGCGGTCGCCGAATCGAAGAGCTTCGGTCGTGCCGCCTCTCGGCTGGGCAAGACGCAGCCCGCGGTGAGCCGCTCGATCCAGCGCTTGGAGGACCGTCTCAGCGCCAAGCTCGTGCATCGCACAAGCCGACACGTTGAAGTGACGGATGCCGGGCATGCGTTGCTCTCCAAGGTGCTGCCCCTGCTGCAGGGGATAGAGGATGCGACGGCCGCCGCCTCTGACCAGGCCTCGGCCGTCAACGGCACGCTGCGCGTCGCCTGCGATGCCCGGTTTGCCGGCCTCGTGTTGGCGCCGGAGCTGGCGCAGTTTCTAAAGGCCCACCCGTCTCTTCAACTGAGGTTGGAGACCAAGAACGGTCTCTCGGACCTGGTGAGCGACGGATTTGATCTCGCCGTCAGGTTTGGGCCTCCATCCATCTCGACCCTGGTCTGCCGCAGGCTCTACAGCCCGCGCGTTCTGACCGTTGCCGCGCCGTCCTATCTGGCGCGCCGCGGTCGACCCAGGTCGCCGCAGGATCTGGTGGGCGACGATCATGAGTGCATCGTCGCCATCGATCCCGCCACCGGCAGGCCCTTCGAGTGGGAGTTCTGGCGTGGCGATGAGAAAGTGAAGGTGGCCGTTCGCGGCAACCTGACGGTCACGGACGCCGGAATCAAGATTGGGGCCTGTCTCGCGGGCCACGGGATCGCCCAGGTGATCGACCTCGGGGTCGATTCGCATCTGCGAGCGGGCACGCTGGAGCCCGTCTTGCCGGACTGGGCTGACGAGACATTTCCCCTCTATGTCTACTACCCCAGCCGGACCCACGTTCCGGCCAAGGTCAGAGCCTTCATCGACTTTGTTGTGGGCATGATGCCGGTGCTTCAGCCGGCCGGCCAAGTCGACCTTCGGCCATGAATGGGTCGATCGGCGCCATCAGCTCCTATCGCGACACCACGCAGTCCATCTCTTCGAGCCCCGCGCCGATTCGTGCGCTTGTTCGACTGTCCTGGGCCTAGCTCTCCAGGCCAAGCAGGCGCTCGGCGTTGCCATGGGCGATCAGGGCCTTGTCCGCGTCGCTGACGGGCAGGCCCTCGATGAAGCCGCGCGCGCCGTCCAGGCTTTGGTAGGGGTAGTCGATGGAGTACAGGATGCGCTCCGCACCCATCAGCGCATGGATGAACTGGAAGTGCGGCAAGGTGAGCATGCCGCTGGGCGACACGTAGACGTGCTCGCGGTAGGTCCGCGCGATGGGGCGCTTCAGGCCTGACGCCTGCTGGGGAATGGAGTCCTCCAGCCTCTGCAGGAAGAAGGGCACCATCTCGCCCCAGTGGCYGCTGATGACCTGCAAGCGGGGGTAGCGGTCGAACACCCCGGCGAGCAGCATGCGCACGACCTGGATGCCGGCCTCGTTGTGCCAACCCCAGGCGAACATCGACAGGCGTGCGCTGAGTTCGCGCTCGAAGCCACCGTAGTACGGCGCCTGCACGGCCGGCAGCGGCAGGCCGGGGTGAACGTACAGCGGCACGTTCAGCTCGTCGAACGCAGCCAGCACGGGGGCGTAGCGCGGGTCGTCCAGGAAGGTCTCGCCGGGGCGCCCGTTGATGAGCGCACCCTTGAGGCCCAGCTCCTTCACGGCCCGCTCCAGCTCACGCGCGGCGGCCTCGGGCGCCTGCCAGGGCAGCGTGGCAAACCCGGCGAATCGCGAGGGATGGGCTTGCGCGGCCGCGGCCAGCTTGTCGTTGGCAGCGCGGTTCAGGGCTATGGCCTGGGCGGCCGGCAGCAGCTGGGGAAAGCCGCCGTAGGAGAGGACTTGCATGGCGATGCCTGCCGCGTCCATGTCGACCAGGCGGGCCGCGCCCATGTCCAGCGCCTTGCGCGCCGACTCGCTGGGCGCGACGACATGCGGGCGGCCGGGCGCGGCCACCTGTTGGCCGTCGATGACGCGGCTGCCCCAATCGGCGAGATACGGCGCCTCGGCACGCACGAGGCTTTGCGACGCCGCACCGATGGCAGCATCCAGCACGTGCTCTTCGACGCAGATCARCTTCATGTCGCGCCCCGGCCGCCGATCACGCCAGCAGCGCGTCGCGCAGCGCTTCGCCGAGGCTGGCGGCGGACTGCGGGTTCTGGCCCGTGATCAACCGGCCATCAACCTCCACCTTGTTGGACCAATTGGGTGAGTCCTGATGCAACGCGCCGCGCTCGTTGAGCGTGGAGGCCAGCAGGAAGGGCACGACGTGGGTGGACTGGACTTCCTCTTCCTCGCTATCGGTGAAGGCCGCCACGCGCTTGCCCGCCACCAGCAGGCTGCCGTCGGCACGGCGTGCATTGACCAGGGCCGCCGGGCCGTGGCACACGGCGCTGACGATGCCGCCCGCCGCGTCGATCTCGCGGATGAGCTTCTGCGCGCCGGCGCTGTCGGGGAAGTCCCACATCGTGCCGTGGCCGCCCGCGAACATGACCGCCGAGTAGCGCGCAGGGTCGGCGTCATCGATGCGCAGCGTGTTGGCAATGGCGTGGCGGAAATCGGCATCCGCCCAATAGCGGGCGACCACCGGGTCCTTCATGTCCTCCAGCCCGTCGAGCGGCGCGGCGCCGCCCTGGATGGAGGCGATCTCGACGCGGATGCCGGCTTGCTGCAGCTTCTCCAGCGGGTGGGTGACCTCCGCCAGGTTGAAGCCGGTGGGGATGCCTGTCGCCCCCTTGACCGGGTTGCTGGTGACGACGAAGAGGATGGGCTTGAGTTCAGAAGCTTGTCGGGTCATGGGCGATGGCTGTAATCACAGGTTGCTGAAGAAGGGGACGAGCTTGGCAATCGCCTGATCCACGTACTCAGGCCGGTCGTAGAGCGCGACGTGGGTGGCGCCTTCGATGACGAACAGCTCTTTCGGGCCTTTCGACAGCGCCAACGCTTGCTCGCTGTAGACCTTGGTGTCGGCGATGCTCCCGGCGATCAGCAGCAGCGGCTGGGTCAGCAGGTCCGGAATCAGGTGGAAGACCGTGAAGGCCAGCATCTTGTCGAGGCTGGTCATCAGGAAGCGGCCCTTGGAGTTGGGGTGCTGGCCCCGCGGTGTGCGGTAGTAGTCGTAGGCTTCGCGAAGAAAGGTCGGCGTGTTGTCGTCGATGTCTTCCAGCCGTTCGGGAACGAACGGCGCGTAGAGGGGCTCTGCACCCCTGGCTTCGGCCGTGCGTTGCTGCGCCGCCGCTTGCAGTGTTCCTATCAAGGCAACAACAGGGATGGGGTTGCCAACAATGGTCCTGGCTGCCTCGCCCATCGGCGTGGCGCTGACCACGCCCACCGCCTTGAAGCGGCGCTCCGACTGGGCAACGGCGAGCGCGTATCCGCCGCCGGCGCAAACACCGAAGACCCCCATGCGCTCCACGTCGACGTAGGGAAGCGTCGAGAGAAAGTCGGCAGCCGCACGGGCATCTTCCACGCGCGCCGACGGGTCCTCCAGCAGGCGGGGCTCGCCGCCGCTCGCGCCCTGGTAGGAGGCGTCGAAGACGACAACGACGAAGCCATGTGCCGCCAGCCGCTTGGCATACAGGCCTATCGTCTGTTCCTTCACGCCGCCGGCGGGGTGAATGCCGACGAGGGCGGGGTATTGCCTGTCTTCCCGGAAGTCGTCCGGCAGGTGAAGGTGCCCTGAGAGCTGGATCGCTCGATTCGCAAACGAGACGGCTTGGAGCATGAGGAATCAGGCGTTGCCGGCGGCGAAAAGCATTTCCCAGTTCAGGAAGGGGCCCAGCGGAATGACGTCCCAGCCGATGAGGCCGGCCTTGGCCAGCGGGAACTCGGCCAGGGCCTTCCTGGCGGCTTCCACGGACTCGGCCTCGGCGAGGATGGCGACGCCCGGGCGGTCCTGGCGGAAATAGATGTCACGGACGATGCCGCTCTTGTAGAGCTGCCAGCCGTGGCGGGCTTCGTCCTGCAGGTGCGGTTGGTACTGTTCCAGCGTGGCGCCGGGCTGGGGGATGTCGAGGCAAAGCAGTTTCATGAGTGGTCTTTTGTAGAAGAACGGATCAGGCCGGTCCCCGTGGCGGGGCGCTCGCGGCATGCTACGGTTTCCATTAATTCGCCAGTGGCGCATTAACGTCTTGGTTATGATTCCGAAAATTCGACAATAGAACGATGCTGGACAGACTCGACGGCGTGGCGGTTTTTGTGGAAACGGTGGATGCCGGTGGCTTTGCGCGCGCCGCAGAGCGGCTGGCGTTGACGCGTTCCGCTGTCGCCAAGGCCATTGCACGGCTCGAAACCCGGCTGGGCGTGCGGCTCTTTCACCGCACGACGCGGGCGCTGAGCCTGACCGAAGACGGCCAGATCTATTACGAGCGCTGCGTTCGCGCCATGGATGAGCTCCGCGAAGCGGAGGCGCTGCTTGAATCCGGCCGGCACGAGGTCAGCGGGCGGCTGCGCGTCGCGATGCCCGTGCTGTTCGGTCGGCTTTGCGTGGCACCCATCCTGCTGGAACTCGCGCGCGAACACCCGAAGCTGGAACTCGACCTGTGCTTCAGTGACCGCCCGACGGACATCGTTGCCGAGCGCATCGACCTCGCGATCCGCAACGGCAAGTTGGGGCCGGCGACGGGGCAGCTTCGCAGCCGCCGGCTGAGCAGCCAGAGAAAGGTGTTGTGCGCCTCGCCGCACTACCTCGCGACGCGCGGCCATCCCGCCGACACCCAGTCGTTCGAAGGGCATGACGCCCTGCTGTACTGGCGGGCCGACTACGTGCAGCCCTGGACCCTGCCGGACGTCGAAGGCAAGCTGATCGAGGTCACCTTGAGTTCCCGTTTCCGTTTTGATGACCTTGCCGTCGTCGCCGACGCGGCTGCGGCCGGGCTCGGCATCGCATGGCTGCCGCATTGGCTCGTTCGGGACAGTCTGCAAGGCGGTCGCCTCGTCGCGCTCTTCGAGGAGCGCCCGCATGCGTCGGTTGAATGCCATGCGCTTTGGCCGGTCAGCCAGCACATGCCCTTGCGTCTGCGCCTGGCGATCGACACGCTGGTGTCCAGGCTTCCGGGCGCCGTCGAAGGCTAGTGCCGCTTGAGCGTTTGAAGACCCAGACCTTGTAGAAGTGGCGGCGCATCAGCCGCGACTTTCCTTCTCCAATGGCATCGCGGGTGGCCACCTACGATTTCAGTCCGCTGAGGGCCGCCCGCTGACATGAGTTCCGAGCGCTGAACGCGCAGGCAGAACGCCGACAGAAGGGATGGACGCCGTGTGGAATCGCAAGCCGTCACTCATGAGCACGCGCGCCGCCGCGATTGCCGTCGCATCGACACTTTCCATGCTGGTCCTTTCGAGCGTCGCAAACGCCGTGGAGTCGAAGATGCCCTTCATCAGAATCGCCGAGCTTGAGATTGATCCGGCGCAACTCGAGGCTTTCAAGGC
>NZ_JBFUMO010000329.1:0-6511 GCF_054049355.1 Roseateles sp. P5_E11
GTCCACGATCGCCAGCTTCTACCAATACTCCATGGCCCACGGCCTGCGCCGCCTGGCCTTGCCGGCGGTGGCGATTGCCAACAGCGTCTGCTTCAGCCTGGACGGCCGCACGATGTACTTCTGCGACACGCTCTCCCAGCGCATCCAGCAGTGCGATTACGACGCCGACACGGCCCAGGTCGACAACGTCCGCCTGTTCACGGCGATGGACCAGGACGACGCCTGGCCCGATGGCTCGGTCGTCGATGCCGAGGGCTGCCTGTGGAACGCCCAATGGGGCGCTGGCCGTGTAGCACGCTACGACCCCGAGGGCCGGCTGATGGGCGTGTTGCGCGCCCCGGCCGCTCACACCAGTTGCCCCGCCATCGGCGGTGAAGGCATGGACCAGCTGATGCTCACCACCGCCCGCACGGAGCTGAGCCGCGACGCTCTCGCCGCCCAGCCGCTGTCCGGCAGCCTGTTCGGCTTGCGCCTGCCCACGGCGCTGGGTKTGCCTGACGCCCTGTTTGAAGACTGACGGAAGACTAGGAGACAACAATGAAGATGCAACGACGCGCCGCACTGGCCCTGGCCCTGCTTGCCACCCCCTTCGCGCTGCAAGCGGCCGAACCGGTCAAGATCGGCTTCCTCGTCAAGCAGGCCGAAGAGCCCTGGTTCCAGGACGAATGGCGCTATGCCGAGCAGGCCGCCAAGGACAAGGGCTTCACCCTCGTGAAGATCGGCATCCCCAACGGCGAAAAGATGATGGCCGCCATTGACAACCTGGCGGCACAGAAGGCCGTCGGCTTCGTCATCTGCGCGCCTGATGTGAAGCTCGGCGCGGCCGTCAACCGCGCCGCCAAGCGCCACAACCTCAAGGTCATGTCGGTGGACGACCAACTCGTCGACGGCGCCGGCAAGCCCATCGCCGACATCCCCCACATGGGTATCTCGGGCTACGAGATCGGCAAGCAGGTCGGCCAGGGGCTGCTGGCCGAGATGAAGGCACGCGGCTGGAAGCTCGACGAGGTGGGCGTGCTGCGCGTGGCCTTCGACCAGTTGCCCACGGCGCGGGATCGCACCATGGGCGCGGTGGATGCGCTGAAGGCTGCCGGCGTGCCGGTCGCCAATGTGGTCGACGCGCCCCAGGCCAAGACCGACACGGAGAGCGCCTTCAACGCCGCCAACATCGCCTTCACGAAGAACGCCAAGTTCAAGAAGTGGGTGGCCTTCGGCCTGAACGACGAAGCGGCCTTGGGCGCCGTGCGCGCCGCGGAAGGCCGTGGCATCAAGCAGGACGCGATGCTGGCCATCGGCATCGGCGGCAGCCAGACGGCGCTCAACGAGTTCACCAAACCGACGCCGACCGCCTTCTACGGCACGGTGCTGATCAGCCCGAAGCGCCATGGCTACGAGACCGCCGTGGCGGTGTATGAATGGGCCACAGCGGGCAAGGCGCCGCCGCCCGTCACGCTGACCAGCGGCACGCTGATGACGCGCCAGAACCAGGCCGAACTGCGCAAGCAAATGGGCCTCTGAAATGTCTTCCTTGCAGTTCGACAACATCAGCAAGCACTTCCCCGGCGTCAAGGCGCTGAACGGGGTGAGCTTCGAGGCGAGGGCTGGCCAGGTGATGGGCCTGCTCGGCGAGAACGGCGCGGGAAAAAGCACGCTGCTGAAGATCCTCGGCGGGCAGTACAAGCCCGATGGTGGCCGGCTGCTGATCGATGATCAGGAGCGCCACTTCACTTCGGCTGGCGACGCCATCGCCGCCGGCGTGGCCATCATCCACCAGGAGCTGCAGTACGTGGCCGAGTTGACGGTGGCCGAGAACGTGCTGCTCGGCCGCCTGCCGACACGCCTAGGCCTCGTCGACCACAAGGCCGCGCGCCGGCTGGTGGCCGAACAACTGGCAGCCATCGGCGTGGACCTGGACCCCGCCTCGCGCCTGTCGGAGCTGTCCATCGCCCAGCGCCAGATGGTGGAGATCTGCAAAGCCGTCATGCAGGACGCCAAGGTCATCGCCTTCGACGAGCCCACCAGCAGCCTGTCGCACCGCGAGACCGGAATCCTGTTCCGGCTGGTGAAACGGCTGCGCGCCGAAGGGCGCACGCTGATCTACATCTCGCACCGCCTCGAAGAACTGTACGAGCTATGCGACGCCTGCACCATCTTCCGTGATGGCCGCAAGATCGTCACGCACGAGGTCATGGCCGAGGTGCCGCGTGAGCGCCTGATCGCCGACATGGTCGGCCGCGAGCTGCAGGATATCTACGACTACCGCAGCCGCCAGCAGGGCCCGATGCGGCTTGAAGCGCGCGGCCTGCAAAGCGACCGCCTGCCCACGCCACTGAGCTTTGCCGTGAGAGCCGGCGAGGTGTTGGGCTTCTTCGGCCTGGTCGGCGCCGGCCGCAGCGAGCTGATGCGCCTGCTCTACGGTGCCGACGCGCGCCGCGGCGGCGAGGTGCTGCTCGACGGCCAGCCGGTGCGGGCCCACAGCCCGGCGGACGCCATCGCCGCAGGCATCGTCCTCTGCCCCGAGGACCGCAAGGAACAGGGCATCCTGGCGCACAGCTCGGTCGCCGAGAACATCAACATCAGCTGCCGCCGCCACGGCCTGGCGGGTGGTGTCTTCCTGCGCCACGGCCAGGAAGCGCAGCGCGCTGACGACTTCATCAAAAAGCTGCGCATCAAGACACCGAGCCGTGAGCAGGAGATCCGCCTGCTGTCCGGCGGCAACCAACAGAAGGTCATCCTCGCGCGCTGGCTGGCCGAACCAGGGCTGAAGGTGCTCATCCTCGACGAGCCGACCCGCGGCATCGATGTGGGTGCCAAGAACGAGATCTACAAGATCATCCACGACGTGGCGGCCTCGGGCTGCTGCGTCATCGTCATCTCCAGCGAGCTGCCCGAAGTGCTGGGCATCACCGACCGCCTCATCGTCATGCGCGACGGCCGCATCAGCGGCGAACTGGACCGCGCCAACGCCAGCGAGACCGCCGCACTTGCCCTGGCCTTGCCTGACGGAGCGCCCACCGCACCACTGCATTGATCATGAACACGACCACTCTCACGCCCCGCCCCGCCATGTCCTCGACGTCCCGCGCACTGCTCAAGGAACACAGCATGACGCTGGGCTACGGCCTGCTCTTCGTCGTGCTGGCCTTCACCGTCGAGAACTTCTTCTCCAGCGCCAACATCGTCGGCCTGCTGCTGTCGGTCGCCCAGATCGGCATGGTGGCCTGCACCATGATGCTGTGCCTGGCCTCGCGGGACTTCGACCTCTCGGTGGGCTCAACCATCGCCTTCGCCGGCGTGCTCGGCGCCATGGTGCTGGAGCGCACCGGCAGCGTCGGCCTGGCCATCGGCGGCGGGCTGCTGGCCGGCGCGCTGATCGGCGCGGGCAATGGCGTGCTGATCGCCTATCTGCGCGTCAACGCGTTGATCGCCACGCTGGCCACCATGCTGATGGTGCGGGGCCTGGCCTTCATCGCGTCCAAGGGCCAGGCCGTGGGTATCGCCGACGAAGGCTTCATCAGCTTCGGCGACACGAGCTTCCTGAGCCTGCCGCTGCCGATCTGGATGACGGGCTTCAGCTTCCTCATCTTCGGCGTGCTGCTCAATCACACCGTCTTCGGCCGCAACACGCTGGCCATCGGCGGCAACCCCGAGGCAGCACGCCTGGCGGGTGTGCGCGTGGAACGGCTGCGCGTGTGGATCTTCCTGCTGCAGGGCGTCGTCACGGCGCTGGCAGGCCTGATCCTGTCGGCACGCATCACCAGCGGCCAGCCCAACGCGGCCACGGGCTTCGAACTGGACGTCATCTCGGCCTGCGTGCTGGGCGGCGTGTCACTGCAGGGCGGCAAGGCGCGCATCTTCGGCGTCGTCATCGGCGTGCTCATCATGGGCACAGTCGAGAATGTCATGAACCTGCTCAACGTCGACGCGTTCTATCAATACCTCGTGCGTGGCCTCATCCTGCTGGCCGCCGTCCTTCTCGACCAACTGAAGACCCGAGGCGAACGCCGTGGCTGACATGGCGCCCCTCGCCCAAGGATTACCTTGGTCGGTCCCCCGCGGGGACGGCGATGCTTGCGGCATTGAGCCGCAAGCACATCGCCAGCGCGGGCCGGCTAGGGAGCGGCCCGTCGCTCGGCCCGCAAATACGACGAACCGTGGGACGTTCGCCACGATGGAAAGCTGAGATGAGTTCACGTCTGCAAGGCAAGGTCGCGCTGGTGACCGGTTCCACCCAGGGCATCGGCAAGGCCATCGCCCGGCTCTTTGTCGCCGAGGGCGCCAGAGTCATCCTCAACGGGCTGGCAGCCGACGAGGCGCTGGGCGCGGCGTTGGTGCAGGAGCTGGGCGATGACAACGCCATGTTCATCGCCACCGACATCGCCGATGAAGCCGCCGTGCGCGCGATGGCTGCGCGCGGCGTCGAGCGCTTCGGCACGATCAACGTGCTCATCAACAACGCCGGCATGGACGTCTTCGCCGAGCCGCTGGCGATGACGACGGCGCAGTGGCAACGCTGCTTCGCCGTCGACCTCGACGGCGCGATGCACTGCAGCCGTGCCGTGCTGCCCGGCATGCTGGAGAGCGGCGGCGGCAGCATCGTCAACGTCGCCTCGGTGCACGGCCACCGCATCATCCCCAACGCCTTCCCCTATCCCGTCGCCAAGCACGCACTGATCGGCATGACCAAGGCGCTAGGCATCCAATACGCCGCGCACAACATCCGCGTCAACTCCATTTCGCCGGGGCTGATCCTGTCCGAGCGTGTCGTCGAGTGGCTGGCCAACTCACCCGAGGACGCCAAACGGCAGGTCGAGCTGCTGCCGCCCAAGCGCATCGGCGAGCCCATCGAGGTTGCCTACACTGCGCTCTTCCTCGCCAGCGACGAAGCCCGCTTCATCAACGCAACCGACATCCTCATCGATGGGGGCCGGTCGCAGCTCTATCACGAATGACTGACCCGCGCTCGGATCGCTTTGTCCGCTCCCACCTGAAGACTCGCCAGCTCGTGCTGCTGGTGGAACTCGGTCGGCACGGCTCGATCCTGCATGCCGCCCAGGCCGCCAACCTGACGCAGCCGGCGGCATCCAAGCTGCTGGCCGATCTCGAGCACGCTCTGGGCGTCAAGCTCTTCGAGCGCCTGCCGCGCGGTGTGGCGCCAACCTGGTACGGTGAGGTCATGATCCGGCGCGCCGGCGCGGCCCTGGCCGAGCTGGACGCCGGCCATCAGGAGCTCATGGAACTGCTGTCGGGCCTGTCGGGCCGCGTGGCGGTCGGTTCCGTGCTGACGCCCTCGACGACGCTGCTGCCGGCCGCCATCACGCAGCTCAAGGCCCGCCAGCCGCGGGTGCATGTCGCCATCTCGGTGGACACCAGCAAGCTGCTCATCCAGCACCTGCAGAACGGTGAGCTCGACCTCGTCATCGGCCGGGTGCTGGACAGCGAGTCGGCCGCCCAGCTCAGCTTCGAACCGCTCACCGACGAGCCGCATTGCCTGGTCGTGCGCGCCGGCCACCCGCTGTCCGACCGTCGCGACCTCAGCCTGCCCGAGCTGGCCCGCCAGAGCTGGATCCTGCCGCCCGGCGGCAGCATCCTGCGCGACCGCCTGACCGCCCTGTTCCTCTCGGCCGGCCTGGACCAGCCCCAGCAGACCGTCGAGACCCTGTCCCTGCCCGTCATCACCAGCCTGCTCGGCCAGTCCGACATGTTGTCGGCCCTGCCCGAAGAGCTGGTCAAGCCCTATCTGGAGGCGGGTTTGTTGGCGGTGCTCAACTTCGACCTCGGCCTGCGCATGGACGCGTATGGCATCGTCACCCGCCGCGGCCATCAGCTGTCGCCAGGCGCAGAGTTGATGCTGAACTGCCTGCGCGAGGAAGCCGCGCGGCGCGGCCTGCACACCTGACGCGGCAGCGGCTATCCTGCCCAGTCGGACACACAGGAAGCCCAGCACCGTGACCTTCTCCTGCGACGTCGCCATCATCGGCGCCGGCACTGCCGGCATGGCTGCCTACCGCGCCGCGCGCGCCCACACCGACCGCGTGCTGCTGATCGAGGCCGCCCACTACGGCACCACCTGCGCGCGTGTCGGCTGCATGCCCAGCAAGCTGCTGATCGCTGCGGCCGAAGCAGCCCAGGCCGTGCGCGAGGCGCATCGCTTCGGCGTGCAGGCCGAGGCGCCGCGCATTGACGGCCGGGCGGTCATGCAGCGGGTGCGGGAGGAGCGCGATCGTTTCGTCGGTTTCGTGCTCGAGACGGTGCATGGCTGGCCGGAATCCACGCGGCTTTTCGGCCGGGCGCGCTTCCTCGCCCAAGGCGTGCTGGACGTTGATGGCCAGCGCGTCGAGGCCCGCACCGTCGTTATCGCAACCGGCTCCCGGCCCTTCGTGCCGGCGGGCTGGCGCGAAGGGCTGGGTGCCAGGCTGATCGTCAATGACGATGTCTTCGTCTGGGTCGACCTGCCGAAGTCGATCGCTGTCGTCGGCGCCGGCGTCATCGGCCTGGAGCTGGCCCTGGC
>NZ_JBFUMO010000330.1:0-6509 GCF_054049355.1 Roseateles sp. P5_E11
GTCCAGAATGGCGTCCCGCACGCTCGGCGCCGCCGCAGCCGTTCGATCGTCCTCGAGGTCACCGCAGCATCTTCGACGACGTGGACCAGTGACTGCCGCGCTATCGCCTGGGACAGGCTGGCGTCACCGCTTTCAAGGTGTGTTTGCCGCGCGCCCGCTACGGCCACGAATGGCCCCTGCCGTTCTCGTTGTTACTGGCCTGGAGACATCCATCACCACGATCGGCGTGACTGCTCTGAGCTGATCTGGCAACCCCTCCCTCAACATCGACTCCATCTCAGAAGCGGACTGCGGCAAGGCTTGACCCTCGCCCCGTGGAGGCATTGCGAACTCGACGCCGAACCAAAACACGAGGTAGATGCCGATTCCATCGGCATCCGACGCCG
Organism: Roseateles sp. P5_E11; assembly: GCF_054049355.1. NCBI lineage: Bacteria > Pseudomonadati > Pseudomonadota > Betaproteobacteria > Burkholderiales > Sphaerotilaceae > Roseateles > Roseateles sp. P5_E11. The sequence goes on from NZ_JBFUMO010000330.1 coordinate 387, forward strand.
ACGCGTACCCGCTGAGTTGGGTCGCTGCAGCGGTCCAAACTTCCTCGTGATAGTGCCTCTTGGCTTCGATGGGCAGAGCGCGGCCCGCATGGCTGAAGACAACGACGTCGGCCCTCGTGCCGCCAAGTCGCTGTGCCTCCGGCGAAATGCCGGCGATCTGGTACTTGCGAAGCCGGTCGGACAGCCGCGAGAACACGACATCCCGGCAGCGGTTCTCGACCTTGGGGTCGACTGCACGGCCAGCCGCATCCGTGTTCCAGTACTGCGCCCATGACCCCTCCGTGTCCGTGTGGAGCTCTCGGGCAATACCGCGCAGCTCCTCCAGCACCACCGCACACAGGTCGGCTCCATTGATTGGCGGGCCGCCCAAGAATGCGGCCCGCACCTCCGAGAGGGTTGGATGCCTGAAGACAAGGTCGCGATGCAGCCGCGACTGCCTGGCCAGCGCATGCCTCAGTTCAGGCACCCAGGCATGAAGCGAGGGCTCGCGTATGAGGGCTTCCAATGCGTCCGAAGCCTCCAGCGAGGGGTTCGCTCTGAGATCCTTGATGAAGGCGTCACAGTTTCTGGCTGACCTTCGCACCGTGGAGATCGAGTGACCCCACGGATCGACCTCATTGGGGGTGCTCTGAGGCCCGGTCAATCGGATGACGCTGTCGGCAAGCTGCGTCCGCCGTCCGTCAGTGCGCACAAGTTTTAGAAGCTGCAGGCAAAAGGCATCAGCAAAGAGTTCTTCCAGCCCACTTTCGCCGTCACCGCCGGTGACGGCAAGGTCATCGGAGGCGTCGGTGACAAACGCGACCAGGCGCCACAGCATTCGCTGCTCGGCATCCAGCCGTGCGTCAGACTGCAGCAGCAGCGCCAAACCATGCAGCTGGTCCAGGCCGTAGATCTCTTGCAAAACGGACAAGCAACGCTGCAGCAGGTCCATCGGCAGGGCCTGCCCGGCCTCCAGGAGCATCCACAAGGCATCGCACGCGAGAATGTGGGGCTTGGCATGCTGCACCAGCCTCCAAAAGCCAGGCAGCTCGGTCGCCCCAGAGGACAGGCTTGCGCGCCAGAACGCCACCAGCTGGGCTTTGGCGCGCTCAGGCTCCCCGTCAAGGCGCTCACGCGCCCACTCGAAGAGCGCCGCTCGCCGCTCGCTGACTTCAATTGAGCTTGCCGACTTGAGTACCACCAGCTCCACACCCCACGGGATTGAAGCTGCGTCGATAGGCAGAGCGGCAGGCTGGAGGACGCGCTCGAGATGGGCCAACAAAGGCCATTCCTCAGGCAGAGTCCTGTTAAGTGCAAACGCCTCGCCCAAGGCTTCCGGCTTCAGGCAGCGCAGCGGTTGCTTAAACAGATTTTCCCAGCCCGCGGCGATGGCCGAGGCGATCGACTCGATCGCCATTGCGGCCAGGTACTCGGGCGCGCTGCGCTGATTGCCATCCTCGGATTCCGGCTGGAAGGACTGTAGGGCGGCCCACTCCAGCTCCGGCACGGCGGCGCCTGACTCCAGGTCTTGCACCATCGACTGGAGCCGGCGGATGAAGCTCTCTTGCTCCTTACGCCGCTGCCTGTCGATCCTTCTGGCGTATGCATAGGCCTGGTAACGGTCAGGCCCGAATGGAACGTAGGTCAGCGAACGCAGCAGTTTCGCGAAGCCCTTCTTTCCGACGAGCGCGTCATGAACGGCCCAGTACACCGCCTCGCTACCTGCGCCCGGCGCTACGATCTCTACGGCCCGTGAGAGATGTCTGCGCTTCTCGGCCACACCGCGCGCCTGTGCGGCTCGATCCAGCAGCACCCTGACCACCCTCCCGGACACCAACCGATTCGAGACGATCCGGAACATGCCGGTTGGCATGTGCCTGGCTTCCAGTCGAGGGTCATCGGCAATGGCGTCGTAGAGCTGAAGCTCATGGGCTGGGTTGCTGGCCAGCCAAGCCTGAACTCCCTCAATGCATTCACTCCCCAGCGGCGTGAACAATGAGCTTCGGACATTGACCGTCCATCTCCACACCCTTTCTCCCTGCAGTCCCGGCGTCGTCTTGATGGCAGCCTTGAGCGCCTCATCCAGCAGGGTGTCGAGCTCGCTACGGTGTCGAACCGAAACCTCCGGCAGCCACGCTTGAAGCGGCTCGTCGAACAACTCCGGCATGGGCCTTGCCGTCAGGTAGTTGCGCAGCTCGAACAGCCGCCCGACCACGTTGGATTCGCCACAGAGGTGGTAGTCGCGCAGCATGGACTTCACGTCTCGCAAGGGAAGCACACCAACCCTGCCCGCAAGGTGCAGTCGAAGAATCTCCCGCGGCACGGAAACCGGCTCGCTCCAAAGGGCGTCCATCAACTCGCGGCCGGCAGCATGCGGGTCGGGCGCGCCGTTTAGCCACGCGTCCGCCGATCGCTTGCGCATCCAGTCGGGCCTCTCCGAGTCGGTCGCCAGCGCAAACAGGACCGGACGCAAGGACCGGACTGGCGTGCCATGCGTCAGCGCGTCAAGCAGCGTGAATGCGCGATGGGTGCCATCCGGCGGCGCGGTCAACACCGCGGCTGCATGCTCGGCGAGTTCCTCGTCGATGAAGCCAGCGATGGTGGTCGTGCCGATCTCGGCAGTTCGAAAGTACGGGTCGCTCGAAGCGATGCGGTCCAGGATGATCCTGCGCGCGGAACTCGAAAGAGCTGACGAATCTCCGTACATGAACACCGAGGCCAGGTCGACCTCGATGAGACGCCACACGCTCTCCTCGTCGCCACACGCCGCGAGGTGCGCGCAGAACCAGGMGAAGAGCCCTCGAAGCTCCGTAGGTGGCGGCCCATCGCCGCCAGTGATCCAGGCAATCGCCCTGGACAGCGGGATGGCAGGCCGCCCATGCGAGCTTTTGACCAGGGCAGCCAGCGCCCTTCCGCCGAGGTACTCCGCCACGGTGCGATGGATCCATTCAAAGCTCTGGCCTTCGCCTCGGAAAAGCGGCGTATCGAGCATGTCCAAGAACAGGTCGTGCTCGATCTCGAGGTCATCCACCGCAAGAAAGGCCACCCTGCCCCCTTCCTGTGGCGGCTCGCTGCTGGTGCGCCAGACTGCCCGGGCGCCGCACAGCAGCAGCATGAGGAACGCTCGACCCGCCGCGTCCTCAATCGCCTGGGCCGAACTGCGCCTGCCGTATTGGTGCGCCGGATTGCTCTCATGCGCCATTCGGCGAACGGCGGCCGCAAACAAGGTGCTGCGCGACCTGGGCCACACCCCATCGGCTGACACCGCGCGGTGCAGTAGCGTCAGGCTGAGTGGGCTCTCGGCAAACGCCGTCGCCCCCAGCGCGAAGGCATTGTTCAGGAAGGCATTGGGCGACGTCTCGCCCAGGCCTGCCAGCAGCATGCGCTTCTCATGCCACTGGAGCGGCAGAAGCTGGGCAATCATGATCTTCTGCGTTCCGACCGTTGACCGGATTGGCTCGATATCCGCCTCGTGCCTCCAGTCCTCGGATCGGCAGGAGATACGCCACCTGGTCGCCCCGGCTTCGGCAATTGCTCGGGCAAGGCCATAGGCCTTGTCGGCCGCCTGCCCGTCCGCGCGGAACTCATCGAGCGCGTCCAGGTATAGCGTCGCGCCTGCCGGTGGCGGCATGCCCGTGAGCAGGCCACGCACCTTTATGACCCGCGTGCCTTCGCGCGCGGCCTCTTGTTCGAACACCGTGGTCTTGCCGATGCCAGGCTCGCCAATCAGCACGACGAACGGGTAGTCGCGCAGGTCACTGACCCGCAATGTCTGCGCTTGCGCCGGGTCCCCCTCCGCATGCACGTGAACGTGCCGATCTATTTCTTGCAAGGCCATGCGCCCGGCTCCCTGATCCCTCTGCCATCAATTTTGCGTCGAATACCCTATTTGTCCGACAAGTGCGAAGTCGGCCCACGACCAGTGGCATTGCTCGGGCGAGGATCCGATCCAGTAAGCCTAAAGGTCCTGCAGAGCAGCACCCAGGTGCCGCTGGAAGACTTCCGCGTTGCCCAGCGCGTTGGCGTTCAGGAGCGCGAGTTTGACGAGGAAAAGCTCCGTCTTGTCGGGGCCCACCTGGTCAATCGCGGTCGCCAGCGCGTCATAAACCGCCTCGAGGCCTGGGAGGGTCAGGGTGTTGTCCATGGCTTTCAAATCGAGTCGGCTACTGGGGCAAGGCGGTGCTCAGCGCCTCAGAAAGACGGCAGGCATCGAGCGCCAGCCATCGGGCACACACATGCTGGTCCGGTCTGAACAGGTACCCGGCGCCGCTCGCTTGGACGCCGTAGCGCTGCCGAAAGTGCCCGTCGTCGTCGGCGATGGTCAGGTCCGCACCCACCACGCCCATCGCGGCGCCGMCGGCGACCACCCGGAGGGGAATCTTGCGCTGGCGGGCATCTGCCACTGCCCCATGCAGCCATTCGGGCAGCGCGGGAGATTCAGTGAAGTAGATCAGGTCGAAGCCCCCACCCAGGTGGTCGAGCAGGAAATAGTCATCCGCCAGCCGCACGTTCTGAGGTGGCGCACCGCGCCTCGGGCCGCAAGGAAACAGCGCGTCATCGTCGCCCRTGCAGTTCAGCATCGAGCCGGCGTACTCATGCGGTCGGGAGGTGCGCCAGTGATAGAGCGGTCGCACGAACTCGGCGCTCAAGGACAGTGACAGGACTGCATCGCGCAGCAGCCTGAATCCCCGTGTCGGCGGCGCCATGAAGCGCGTGCTCYTGCCAGCCTCCTCAATGATCTCCCGCGCAGCACCGACGCGCTCGGCGCTGTAGTTGGCAAGCATCGCCTTTCCCGCAAGGCCCCTCACCACGAAGGCGAGGTGCCAGCCCAACGACTGCGCGTCCTGGAAAGCCGTGTTCGCCCCCCTCACCCCGAAGATCGGCAGCAGATGCGCTGCGTCCCCGGCAAAGATCACACGGCCGTGGACATAGTCAGGGAGCGTGAGCGTGCGGGCCGAGTAGACGGAGGACCAGTCCATCGTCCAGGGAATGCCGGCATGTCCGATCATCGCCAGTTGAGCGTCGATGCGAGCCTTGAGGGATCCCTGCTCCAGCGCTGCCTCGGGCGTCTCTCCGGGCGGCAGCTGGTAGTCGACACGCCAGATGCCGTGCGGCTCCCGATGCATCAGGATGGTGTTGCCCGGATTCCAGTCCGGGTCGAAGAACGCCATGCGTTCCGTTGGAAGCGGCAGGTCAACCCTGATGTCGGCAATGACGAAGAGCCCTTCGTAGGAGGCACCCTCCATCTGCAGCCCCATGCCGGCCCGGATCGACGATCTGCCGCCATCTGCAGCCACCAGCCAGTCGGTCTGAAGCGTGTAGGGGCCTTCCGGTGTATCGACCTCCACCATCGCACTGTCGGCGGACTGCTCGACCCTGATCACCTTGTTGCCCCACCTGAAATCGATGAGCGGGCTCGCGGCGCAGGCCTCGATGAGGTACTCCTCCATGTACTGCTGCTGGATGTTCAGCATCGGGAGGAAGCGATCGTCCGGGTCGTGTGGCGCCTCCATGCGGAAGACGCGCTGTCCCCGGTAGAAGGAGTTTCCGAACCTCCAGGGCAGGCCCGCCTCGGTCATCCGCCCCGCCGTGCCCACCTGCTGAAGGATCTCCATCGTCCGGCGGGTGAACACGATCGCTCGGCTGCCCTGGGAGACCTGTAGCTCGGAGGTCAGGATGACGCTAGACACGCCGTGCCGCGCGAGTTCGAGCGCGACGACCATCCCGGCCGGCCCCGAGCCCGCGATGACCACGCTCTGCCGACCTTGGGCGGGATGTGCAGAGGGCAGCCAGGGCTCATGGACGCGGTAGTCGTAGTAGATCGATGGCCGCGCTTCTCTGGTGGGTTGGTGCATGTCTCGCTTCATCGCGTTGTGTGTCCAGGTGGCCAGGGCCAAACGGCCTGGGCGACAGGCCTGAGCAGCCCTCACCCAATGTCGACACGAACGCTTTTATTGTTGCGCACGCAACCATATTTCGCAATACTTGGGACACCGCAGAGCGAGCTTTACCGACRCCCAGCGCATCCAGCCCGGCGCGAGACCGCACCACTTGCATGTGCCTCGCTCTGTATAGTCGTTTGCCTAGATCTCCAAGACGAAGGATCCGAGGTGAGTTCCCCGAAGCGCATGCCCATCCCTCTGG
>NZ_JBFUMO010000331.1:0-6506 GCF_054049355.1 Roseateles sp. P5_E11
GGCGGGCACTCGCGGGCATCAAGCCTGGCGTCGATACCCTTGCGCTTGTTCGAAAGTGGGTGCTATCGCTGTGGGACGGTCCTGCCGCCGACGTACGGCAGCGTCTTGAGGGTACTTTCGCGGCAGTACCTGCCGAGGAAGTCATCCGTCTGGTCCGTGGTTCCGCGTCTGAAGAGATACCCAGAGAGGCTTGGCGCCGAGCGCGAAACGCGCTTCATGCGGCGATGGGTGAGGACGAAGACCTGGATGCGGCCATCGAGTTCGTCGTTTCAATGGCTTGGGATCTCAGCAAGTCACCGCGCTCAACCACGGACATCTGGAACGCCTGGGAAGCGAGTGTCCTCCAGCCGGCGAATCGCAAGGCCGGCTGGCCCCAGCAAGTGCAGGACGAGGTCATCAACGCTGTTCGTGACGCTCACACCGTCGTGTACACGCGCTTGGGTGCTCCCCCGACAGACCCTGAAGAGGCGCAAGAGTTCCATACCGAAGCTCAGAAGCAGGTCGACGCAGAACTGCAGCGCCAGGGCTATCTTCAGCGCTATGTCGAGTTCAAGGCTTACGCCGGTAGCGTGATGGTCCCGGCAATGAATGCTTGGCGAAGTAATGCCGAGCAGTCGATCTACGACGCTTGCGGGGCGGCAAGCATGCCCGCCTAGTGCCGCTCACGCAGCGATAGAGGGGCCACGCCGCCATTCGCAGAGGAACCGGCAACTTTGCTCTCCGCGGTGCACCTTGCCTGGCGGAGACCAGCGAAGCCCTGCGCCCCAACAGAATTGCACCATGCTGGTGCATATCGACGCCGCATACGGGATTTGTCGATGGCGTTCGTCATGTTCGGATGTGAAATCTTCGAATGTGCCCGACCAAGAACGCCAGCAGGCCCTGCGCTGCCGGCCTCTTGCCGCCGACGTGATCAAGGAGTGGTTCAGCGCTGAGGTGCTGCCACTGGAGCCTTCGCTGATGCGTTTGCTCCGTCGTCATTGGCGGCATCCCGAGGACCTGCCTGACATGCGGCAGGAGATCTACGTGCGCGTCTTCGAATCGGCAACCAAGAATGGCCTGCCGCTGTCAACTCCGGCTTTTGTTTTCCAGTGCGCTCGAAACCTCCTTGTTGACCGCGCGCGTCGGGCCCAGGTGGTGTCGTTCGACGTCGTGGCTGACCTAGAGGAACTCGAAGAGCAGCCGCAGGCCGACTTCACGCCTGAGCAGCTGACCGATGCAAAGCAGGAGCTCGAACTGCTTGAGGCGGCGCTCGACGATCTTTCGCCTCGATGTCGAGAGGTGCTTATCCTGCGCAAGATCGACGGGCTGACGCACAAAGAGATCTCGGCCCGGCTTGGTATCGCAGAGGGGACTATCGAGAAACAGATCACGTTGGGGGTCCGTGCGCTGGCCCAGACGCTTTGCGCGCAAGGCGTTGCTGCGGCGGCAGATTGGATGCGGCGCATGAGCCGCGGGGAGCGTGACCAATGAAGGAGTCACCCATGGCACCGAACCTGGTGAATCACGAGGCTGTTGAAGCAACTGCAGCGGCTTGGCTGGCGCGCAAGGACAACCTCGACAACTGGACAGAGCGCGATGAGCAGGCCCTTGACGCATGGCTCGGCGAGCACACGGCGCACCAGGTCGCCTGGCTGAGACTGCAGCACGCGTGGGTACGTGCAGATCGGTTGGCACCTTTGCGGGCTGCTGCGGCATTGCCTACCGCCGTAGAAGCTGCCGTTCCTGCACGCCGCCACTGGTTTTCGCGACCATCCTTTCGATATGCGTCGCTGATGGCCGGTCTCGCTGGGGCCGTGCTGATTGGCGGACATCTTGCATGGCAGCCGTCGCCTGCCGGCGACGGAGAGGATCGGTATGTCACGGCGGTTGGTGCACGGCAGACGCTGACGCTCAATGATGGTTCACGAGTCACGCTGAACACGCGGACCAAGGCCCGCGCGTTGGTCAGCCATGACGGGCGGCGGTTCTGGGTTGACGAGGGTGAGGCCTTCTTCGAAATCCAGCACGACCCGGATCACCCCTTCGTGGTCACTGCAGGCAAAGACCGGATCACCGTGCTGGGCACGAAGTTCAGTGTCAGGCATGAAGGCGGGCGCACCCAGGTGACCGTCCTTGAAGGCCGAGTCAAGCTTGAACAAGCGCCTCAACCCGCGGAGCGCGCGCCTTCCGCGGCGGTCTCCACGCTCCTCGTGAAGAACGACAGCGCCGTGGCGCAAGCGGGCAGCGTGCTGGTGGCGACAAAAACCTCGGCGAAGACGCAGTCGGACCTGAGCTGGCGCGAGGGCCGTCTTGAGTTTGACAACACGTCCCTCGCCGACATCGCCACCGAGTTCAACCGCTACAACAAGCGGCAACTGGTGGTGCTCGGTGATGCATCGAGCATCAGGTTGAGCGGGCGATTCGAGACCTACAACATCGATGGCCTCGTGCGGCTCATCCATTCGGGCTTCGGTGTCACGGTGCGCGAAGAAGGAGATCGGATCGAGTTGTCATCAAGTTGACTCAGTGTTTACCCCCGCCGCATACGGGGCTACTTCGGCGCACTCGTCTTCCTCTATAGCGGCACGGTGTCGCTCACAAAAATTGGAAGACGCACTGATGAAAACATCTCGGCATCGAACCTCTCGGATGGGAAAGATCGCGCTCGGGGCAGCGGCCATGTTGCTGTCGTTTGCGCTGCACGCGCAAGAGCGCAGCTTCGACATTCCGGCGGGTGAGCTTAAAGCCGCGCTCGATTCCTACATCACCGCCACGGGGCACCAGGTCCTCTACAAGGACGCCGACCTGAAGGGTCGCGTGACCAAAGGTGTTCGCGGCAATATGACGCCCGAACAGGCCTTGGCTCGACTCCTCGAGGGAGCCAACCTCAAGATCCGCAAGGACAGCAGCGGGGCGGTGTTGATCACCGCAGATGACACCAAAAGCAGCGCCGAAACGCTCGAGTCCGTCTACGTCTTCGGCAACGCGCTCGCGCACATAGGCGACTCCGCCCGGACAGGGACTCGCACGGATGTTGATCCGATGGCGCTGCCGATGTCCGTCTCGACGGTCGACAAGGAACTCCTGCAGCAGCAGCAGGCGATTTCACTGCGCGATGCGGTGTCCAACGTGGCCGGCGCGAGTCAACTGAATTCGTTTGGCGTGTTCACGATGCGCGGCTTCTCCGCCGGCATCATGAGGAACGGCAATCTGCAGACTGGTGGCGAAGGCCTGGACGCTCCGCAGATCTCCCTCTCCAAGGTGGAGGTGGTCAAAGGGCCGGAAGCGATCATTGCCGGCATCAACGCCGGCTATGGCGGCACCATCAACGTGATCAGCAAGACCCCGGAAGCCAAGGCGATCACGGAAGTCTCCGGCATGATGGGCAGCCGCGGCTTCTACGAGGCTGGCTTGGACGTCAATCGAGTGGTGACCGATGACAAAAGCCTCCTCGTTCGATTCGTCGCGGCCAAGCAAGGGGCGGGCACGACGCTCAACGACTACGACGGAAGCAACCGTCGGTATGCCGCGCCGTCCGTGACGTGGCGCAACAAGCCGTCCGGAACCGAGCTGACCGCGAGCTACGAGTACTCGAAAGCTCGAACCGCACCAGACCTGACCGTGTTCACGAGCCAGACCAGCCTCGGCGAGGACCTGAAGCTTTACCGGCTCGCGGCGGCGGATGCCGGCAAAGTGAAGAAGAATACGGTCGCCACGTTCTCGGCCAGCCAGCGTATCAACGACGACTGGAGTGTTGCGGCAAAGTATTCCGAGGACCGCTCCGACAGCAAGAACCTGTCGCCACTCAGCGGCATGTTCCCGGACCTCGGCTACGCCTTCCCCCAGGTCCTGACGTTTGGCGCCTTGCTGACGTCAAAGTACACGACGAAGACTTCCAAGGTCGAGCTCAAGGGCCACCTCGAGACCGGACCTGTCGAGCATGAACTGCTCTTCGCCTATGACCAGACCAGTGCGGCCGTGGTCTCGGGGTCCCAGTTCAGCACGCTGACGTCGACCAACGTCGAGACGGGAGCTTTCACCGACTTGACCCCCACGCTCGGACCGATGTTCGGCATCCCCGGTCCGTACACGCCGTTCGAGTTCAAGACCGGCGAAAAAGGCGCGCTGGTCATGGACCACATGACCTACGGCAATTGGATCGCACTTGTCGGATGGCGAGAGGTTCGTTTCGATCCCAATCGGATGGACACCTCTGAGAATCACCGGCTTCTGAAAGTTTCCCTGCCGTCGCTGGGTGTCGTGTACCGTGCCACCGAGCGTGTCTCGCTTTACGCCAACGCTTCCAAGGGCTTCTCGCCCAACGTCGGCATTCAGAACTTCAACGGGGAAGCCATTCCACCGGAGTATGCGCAGCAGTACGAGGCTGGCATCAAAGTTCAGTTTCCGCAGCAGAAGATGTCGGCATCGCTCGCCGCCTTTTCTATCAAGCAAAAGAATGTGGCGGTTCTAGACCCGGCCCACATGACTGACATCTGCGGTGTCGCGGCCTGCTATATCTCCGTGGCCGGGATCAAGTCGAGGGGTTTCGAAGTCGAGACCTCCGGCGAGGTCTACAAGGGTCTGGGCATCCGCGCGAACTACAGCTTCACGACCCGCTCGAACGACGAGCAGGACATCGCCGGGAGTCCGTACGCCCGCCACCAGGCCAACCTGTGGGCCATCTACAAGTTCGGCAGCGAATTCGTCGAGCAGGGCTGGTGGGTGGGCGCCGGCGTCCAAAAGCGCAGCGCACGGTTGGGCAGCCAGGACCCCACCGTAGTGGCCAACCCGGGCAACACACGTTTCGACGTCAACGTCGGCTACCAAGCCAAAGCCTGGTCCGTCGTCGCCGGCGGCAAGAACGTGACCAACAGACGCATCTATGAGCTGGGCTCTGGCATCGGTGCCCAAGGCGTGGTGCAGCAGCCGCGCGCCTTCTACGTCACCGCTCGCTACTCCTTCAACTAGCTCGCGCATCCAAGGCTCGTGGCGAATCGTCGCTGCGAGCCTTTACCGCTCCTGATCACGCGCCTTGAGCGCAGCGGAAAGAAGTACAAACATGAGCCTCAAAGAGAACCTACCTCCGCGCGAGGTCAAAGGTCTGTTCACTCCGTACTGGGCCTCGCCTGAGCGAAAACGCGGCTTCATCGTGCTGGCCATCCTGGTGGCAGTCACCCTCTCGAGCGGTGGCATGGTGGCCTGGTACTCCGGCTTCCAGAAGGAGTTCTATGACGCGCTAGAGAAGCGCGATTCGGCGGTCTTCTGGAAGCTCTCGGCCACCATGCTGACGGTCGCGGTCGTCATGTCATTCGTCGGGGCATTCGAGGTGTGGCTGCGCCAGTGGCTGCAGATCCATTGGCGCAAGGCGCTGACGCACCATCTCGTTCAGCGCTGGCTGTCCGACAACGCCTTCTACCGGCTGGAACGACGCCAGTCTGCCGACAACGCGGACCAGCGTATCTCCGACGACGCCAAACTGTTCGTCGAGAACTCGCTTGAGCTGGTGATGTCCTTCGTGGGCACGCTGACCGTGATGCTGGTGATGGCCGTCGTCCTTTGGACAGCCACCACGCCGCTCGTCATCGGCCCCATCACCATTCACGGCTACCTGCTCTGGGTGGYGGTTACGTTCGGCATCGTCAATGTGGCCAGCGTCCACTGGGCCGGACACCGTCTGGCAGGCTTGTCAATGGAACAGCAGCGGAGGGAGGCGGACTTTCGCTTCACGATGGCTCAGCAACGCGAGGCCGCAGAGCAGATCGCGCTRTACCGCGGCAGCGAAACCGAGAAGCATAGGCTGGGCGGCCTGTTCGACCTGGTCGTCTTCAACTGGTCCTTGTTGATGACCAACTACAAGCGCATGAACACGGTGCAGAAGCTCATGAACACCGTCATGGCGCTGATTCCCATCTACGCAATCGCTCCAAAGATCTTTGCGGGCGACGCCACGCTCGGCACGATGATGCAGTCGCAGGCGGCCTTCCTCACGGTGGCGGCTGGTGTGTCCTGGTTCTCCAGCAGCTACGAGAAGCTGGTCATCTGGTCCTCTGTGACCCGACGCCTGATCGGCCTCAACCGAAGCATCGACGCAAGCGAAGTCCAGGAGATTCACCTTGACCGTTTTGGCGACACGGGCGTCAGCGTTCACAACCTGAATCTGCGACTGCCCAACGGCCAGCCACTTGCGCAGATTGGTGACTGGGAGCTCGGCCGCGGCCAGCGCTGGATCGTGCGTGGGCCCTCGGGCGTGGGCAAGAGCACGCTGCTGCGGGCAGTGGCGGGAATCTGGCCTCACGGCGGCGGGACCATCACGCTCCCGGTGCATTGCCGAATGCTCTTCTTGCCGCAGAAGAGCTACATCCCTACCGGGACGCTGAAGGAGGCCTTGTGCTATCCGGCGTTGGCGGCCGACTACGACGATGACGCTTGTCGGACGGCCCTGCGCGAGAGCCGCTTGCCTCAGCTTGAAGATCAACTGCACGAGGTTTCCAGGTGGCAGCACCGGCTGTCCGGCGGCGAGCAGC
>NZ_JBFUMO010000332.1:0-6477 GCF_054049355.1 Roseateles sp. P5_E11
GCTGGAACACGAAGCCGACCTGGCGCTCGCGCACATGCGTGTCGGAAGCGTCCTGGCCGTCCAGCAGCACGCGCCCGCGGTCGGCCTGCTCCAGACCAGCAATGATGCGCAGCAGCGTCGTCTTGCCGCAGCCCGACGGGCCGAGCRGAGCCACCAGCTCGCCGGTCGGGAATTCCAGCGACACGTCACCCAAGGCGGTGAAGTTGCCGAAGCTCTTGTGGATGTTCTGAACCTGGATACCCATCATTCGCTCCCGTGCGACGACTGGCTGGCGCGCCACTCGATGAATTGCTTGATCACCAGTGTCACCAGCGCCAGCAGCGCGAGCAGTGAGGCCACGGCGAAGGCGGCCGCGAACTGGTATTCGTTGTAGAGGATCTCGACGTGCAAAGGCAGCGTGTTGGTCAGGCCGCGAATGTGGCCCGAGACGACCGACACCGCGCCGAACTCGCCCATGGCGCGTGCATTGCACAGGATGACGCCGTACAGCAGGCCCCACTTGATGTTGGGCAGCGTGACGCGGCGGAAGGTCTGCCAGCCGCTGGCGCCGAGCACGGTCGCGGCTTCCTCCTCGTCCTTGCCTTGCGCCTGCATCAGCGGGATCAGCTCGCGGGCGACGAAGGGGAAGGTCACGAAGACGGTCGCCAGCACGATGCCAGGCACGGCGAAGATGATCTTCACGTCGTGAGCCTGCAGCCAGGGGCCGAACCAGCCCTGGGCGCCGAAGATCAGCACATACATCAGGCCGGCCACGACGGGTGAGACCGAGAAGGGCAGGTCGATCAACGTGATCAGCAGCTGCTTGCCGCGGAACTCATGCTTGGCGATCAGCCACGACGCGCTCAGGCCGAACACCAGGTTCAACGGCACGGCGATGGCCGTCGCGATCAGCGTCAGTTTGATGGCGGAGAAGGTTTCCTCTTCGGCGATGGACKCGAAGTACACCTCCCAGCCCTTGCGCAGCGCCTCGGTGAACACGGCCACCAGCGGCAGCAGCAGGAAGACGGCGAAGAAGGTCAGGCCCAGCGCCAGCAGCGTGAAACGCACCGCGGGCGATTCGCGCGTGGCCGGGTTGTCCTGATACTTGGCGCGGGCACGCGGTGGTGCGAGGTGCAAAGCCGTGCTCATCGCTTTCCTCCCCGGCGCGAACTCCAGGCCTGCAGGCCGTTGATGGCCAGCAGCAGCACAAAGCTGACGATCAGCATGACGGCCGCGATCGCCGTGGCGCYCACGTAGTCGTACTGCTCCAGCTTGGCAATGATCATCAGCGGCGTGATCTCGCTGACCATGGGGATGTTGCCGGCGATGAAGATGACCGAGCCGTACTCGCCGACGGCGCGCGCAAAGGCCAGCGCGAAGCCGGTCAGCAAGGCGGGCAGCAGCGTGGGCAACACGACATAGCGGAAGGTCGTCCAGCGCTGGGCGCCGAGTGATGCCGCGGCTTCTTCCAACTCGGTCTCCATGTCCTCCAGCACCGGCTGCACCGTGCGCACGATGAAGGGCAGGCCGATGAAGATCAGCGCCAGCAGGATGCCCAGCGGCGTGAAGGCGATCTTGATGTCGTACTTGGCGAAGAGGGCGCCGACCCAGCCGTTGGGTGCGTACAGCGCCGTCAAGGCGATGCCGGCGACGGCCGTGGGCAGGGCGAAGGGCAGGTCGATGAGGGCGTCGACCAGCTTCTTGCCCGGGAACTCGTAGCGGACGATGCACCAGGCCAGGATGAGACCGAAGAAGAGGTTGATGAAGGCGGCGATCAGGGACGCGCCGAAGCTCAGGCGGTAGGAGGCCATCACGCGGGGCGCGGTGGCGGMGGCCCAGAAGGCGTCGAAGCCGTGGCCCGAGGACTTCAGGAAGACCGCTGCCAGCGGCACCAGCACGATCAGCGACAGATAGAACAGCGTGAAGCCCAGCGTCGGCGCGAAGCCGGGCAGCACGCGGCGGCGTGCCGAGAGAAACAAGGCCATCAGCGTTTGATCCCGGCCATGACTTGGTCGAACGAGCCACCGTCGGCAAAGTGGGTCTTGCTGACCTTGGCCCAGCCGCCCAGCGTCTGGTCGACGGTGAAGAGCTTGATGTTGGCGAAGCGTTGTGCGTGCTTCTTGAAGATGGCCGGGTCGCGCGGACGGAAGTTGTTCTTGGCGATGATTTCCTGGCCTTCCGGGCTCCAGTGGAAGTCGAGGTAGGCCTTGGCCAGTGCCGCGCTGCCTTTCTTGGCCGCGACCTTGTCGACGATGGCCACCGGCGCGTCGGTCTCGATGGAGATGCTGGGGTTGACCTGCTCGAACTGGCCCTTGCCGAACTCGTTCTCGATCAGTTCGACCTCGGCCTCGAAGGTGACGAGCACGTCACCGATGCCGCGCTGCGTGAAGGTCGTCGTTGCGCCGCGGCCGCCACCGTCCAGTACCGGCACATTGGTCAGCACCTTGGTCACCAGCTCCTTGGCCTGGGCCTCGCTGCCGCCAGTGGCGATGACGCTGCCCCAGATGGCCAGATAGCTGTAGCGGCCGTTGCCGGTGACCTTGGGGTTGGGGATGATGACCTGCACGCCGGGGCGGGCCAGGTCGCTCCAGTCCTTGATGCCCTTGGGGTTGCCCTTGCGCACGAGGAAGGTCATCGTCGACGAATAGGGCGCCGCGTTGTTCGGGAAGCGGCTGCGCCAGTCGGCCGGCGTCAGGCCGGCGCTGGCGAGCTGGTCGACGTCGGTGGCCTGGTTCATCGTCACGACGTCGGCCTCCAGGCCGCCGATGACGGCGCCGATCTGCTTGCTGGAGCCGCCGTGGCTCTGGTTGACGGTCACGGCCTGGCCCTTGGCCTTCTGCGCGGCAACGAAGGCCGGGTTGATCTGCTTGTAGAGCTCGCGGGCGACGTCGTAGGAGACATTGAGCAGCGTCGCGTCCGAGGCCAGGGCGGGCAGGGCGGCCGTGGCTGCAATCAGCGCGACCAGGGCACGGCGGGTGGGCAGGAAAGGGGGCATGACTGGGCCGTCGGGTGAACGAAAGCCGAGAGGGTGCCCAAAGTCTCTTATTCGCGGAAGGACAGTTTTCTTATTTCCTTATTCGTTCCAAGGCATTGAGTGGCGCGCTGCTTGCTAATCTCATGAGCATGCCGTTTGCCCTTGACCACCCCTCGACCGCCTCGCTGCTGCTGGAAAGCACGGGTRAAGGCATCTTCGGCATCGACATGGCCGGCTGCTGCACCTTCGTCAACCGTGCCGCCTGCGAGGCTCTGGGCTGGCGCACGGAACAGGTGCTGGGCCGCAACATGCATGAGCTGATCCACCACTCGCGAGAAAGTGGTGCCCACTATCCGGAGTGCGACTGCCCCATCTTCAACGCCTTTCGCCGTGGCGAGCCCTGCCGCATTGACGACGAGGTGCTGTGGCGGGCCGACGGCAGCGCTTTCCCCGCCGAATATTCGAGCTACCCCGTCATCGAGGCCGGGGAGGTGCAGGGCGCTGTCGTCACCTTCGTTGACATCTCGGCGCGCCGCCAGGCCGAGGCGCTGCTGCGCGCCAGCCACGACGAGTTGGAGCAGCGCGTGGCCGGGCGCACCGCCGAGCTGCGCGAGCTGGCCCACCACCTGGAGGCGGTGCGCGAGACCGAGCGCAAGCGCATCGCCCGCGAGATCCATGACGAACTCGGCTCGCTGCTCGTCGCGCTGAAGATGGACCTGGACTGGCTGGCCCGCCGCGTCGGCGACGCGACACAGCGTGAGCCCATGGTGGACAAGTGCCAGCGCATGGGCGGCCTGGTGGACACCGCTGTCGACTCGGTCGGCCGCATCATCACGGACCTGCGCCCCAGCATCCTGGACCATCAGGGCCTGTGGGCGGCGTTGGAGTGGCAGGCCCAGGAATTCGAGCTGGCTGGCAGCGACGAGCGCCAGGTCGACTTCAAGATGCACGTGGCCGCCGACGTGGTTCCGCCGGAAGGGGGCCTGGCCATCGCGGTGTTCCGCATCTTCCAGGAGGTGCTGTCCAACATCGCCCGGCACGCGCGGGCGCGGCACGTGGCCATCCGCCTCGACGTGGACGCGCCGCCAGGGCCGGTGCTCTACCTGCAGGTGCGCGACGATGGCGTGGGCGCGGCGCCCGAGGCGCTCAACGATGCGCGCAGCTACGGCGTGCTGGGCATGCGCGAGCGGGCGGGACATTTTGGCGGGCGAGTGGGCATCGAGAGTTTTCCAGGGCGGGGCACGACGGTGCGGCTCGTGATGCCGTTGGAGCAAGCATGATCCGTGTGCTGATTTGCGATGACCACCTCATCGTCCGCCAAGGCATCAAGCAGGTGCTGGCTGAGGCCGAGGATGTGCAAGTGGTCGGTGAGGCTGCCAACGGCCCGGACGCCATCCAGCGAGTGCGCGTCGGTGGGGTCGACGTCGTGCTGCTGGATATCGCCATGCCTCAGCGCGACGGCCTGGACATCCTGAAGGCGCTGAAGTCCGAGTTCCCGAAGCTGCCGGTGCTGATGCTGTCCACCTACCCGGACCGCCAATACGCCGTGCGCAGCTTGAAGCTCGGCGCGGCCGGCTACCTGAACAAGAGCGCGGACAGCGAACAGATGATCGACGCCGTGCGCAGCGTCGCCCGCGGCAAGCTCTTCATCACGCCCAGCGTGGCCGAGCAGCTGGCCGGCGCCATCGGCGCGGGCGGGCCGGGCGGAGGCCGGCAGGCCGACGAGACGCAGCCGCTGCACGAACTGCTGTCGCACCGCGAATACCAGGTCTTCAAACTGCTGGCGGCCGGCCGCAGCGTGGGCGAGATCGCCGAACAGCTGGTGCTCTCGCCCAATACCGTGTCCACCTACCGCGCCCGGGTGCTGGAGAAGATCGGCGTGCGCAATGATGTCGAGCTGGCGCTGTTCGCGGTGCGCATGGAGCAGGCGGGATAGGACCGCTCTCCCGAGAAGTGAAACCATGTTTCGTTTTGCGCGGTACATTGCCGACCGCATGCATCACCGCGCCGGTCGGCGCACAGAGAGAACTTCATGAGCGTCACCCAGCAAATCGCCGAAGCCTTCACCGCCGCCCGCGCCGCCGGCCTTGCGATCGCAGCCTACCCCGGCACGCCGCCCGCGACGCTGGCCGAGGCCTATGCCATCCAGGCCGCCGCCATCGCGCGCTGGCCCGATGCGGTCAAGGGCTGGAAGGTCGCCCGTGTGAACCCGGCGTTCGCAGCGCAGTTCCCTGAAGAGCGCCTCATCGGGCCCGCCTTTGCCGCCAACGTCCACCACGTGGCACAAGGTGTTGCCGCGCAATGCCCGGTCTTCGACGGTGGCTTTGCGGCGGTCGAGGCCGAAGTCGTCATCGTCGTCGCGGCCGATGCGCCGGCAGGCAAAGCCGACTGGACGGCCGACACCGTCGCCCCGCTGGTCAAGTCCATGCACATCGGCGTGGAAGTCGCCAGCAGCCCGCTGGCGACGCTGAACGACATCGGCCCGGGGGCAGTCATCTCCGACTTCGGCAACAACTGGGGCGTCGTCGTCGGTGCCGAGATTGCCAACTGGCGCGAGCTGGAAACCATCGATGTGGAGACCTTTATCGACGGCCAGTCGGTCGGCACCGGCAAGGTCGCCATCAAGCCAGGGCCTCTCGGCGCGCTGGCCTTCACGCTGAACAAGCGGGCCCAGCAGGGCGAGATCCTGCGGGCCGGCGACGTCATCTCGACCGGCATGATCACCGGCGTGCACGATATCCGCATCGGCCAGCAGTCGCGGCATGTGTTTGCGGGCGTGGGCGAGGTGCAGGTGCAGATCACGCGTGCGGCGGGCACGGGTCGCTGATMCAGATCACAGTGCTGATCGCCTCAAGCGAGTGCGCGCTCATCGCGCTCATTCAAGCCGCGGGGATCGCTTCACGGCAGCTTCTGCATTCCTCGCTGCACGGCCAGTTCCGCGACCTTCCGGCCGAGAGCCGTGGCGTGCTCATCAGCCGTGCGGGTGTGAATGCCTGCCCAGATCCGGGCATTCTCGATCTCCGTCGCCGCCTGGGAGAAGCTGCTGAAATGACGCGTCAGCGCGTTGTTGAAGGTGGCGCTGAAGGGCACGCCGTCGTTGCCGAACAGCAGTTGGAGCGACCTGGACCAGGCGCCTGACGTCGCCGAATGGCCGGAGAGGTAGTCCGGGTGCGGCGGCGTGTTGATCAACGGCTCCCAGGTCGGGTCCGCATTGCTCGAAGCGGCGCGGATGGCCGTCAGCGGGCGCCAGGTGCCCATCTTGCGCTTGACCTCCCAGCTGGCGATCACGGCGTCGAGCGCGGCCATGTTGATGATGGCGAAGATCCGGGCGTTCTCCGGCGTCGACGTGCCCTTGGCGGTGGCGGCGGCGCGCGCGGCGGCGTTCCACATCTGGCCGCCGTTTATCAGCGTGAAGATGGCCGCCGCCGTCTGGTCGGCAGTTCGCTCGGTGGAGTTGCGCCCACCCAGGCGCCTCACCTCGTCGAGTTCCTTGGCGTATTGCACGCTGTCAATCGCCAACGGGC
>NZ_JBFUMO010000333.1:0-6473 GCF_054049355.1 Roseateles sp. P5_E11
GCGCTACACCTCCTACCCGACGGCCGACCGCTTCGTCGAGGCCTACCAGGCACCCCAGCACCTGCAGGCCCTGGCACAGCGCGGCGCGGCCCAGCCGCTGTCGGTCTATGTGCACATCCCGTTCTGTGAGCAGCTCTGCTACTACTGCGCCTGCAACAAGATCATCACCAAGCACCACGAGCGCGCCCAGCCCTATCTGGCCGCGTTGAACCTGGAGATGGACCTGGTGGCCGAGGCCCTGGGTGGCCACGCGCCCGTTTCGCAACTGCATCTGGGCGGTGGCTCGCCGACCTTTCTGTCGGACACTGAACTGAGCGTGCTGATGGATGCGTTGCGCCGGCGCTTCAAGCTGCTGCCTGGCGCCGAGTTGTCCATTGAGGTGGACCCGCGCACGGTCGACCTGGCGCGCCTGGCGCACCTGCGCCGGCTCGGGTTCAACCGCCTGTCCTTCGGCGTGCAGGACTTCGACCCGGCCGTGCAGAAGGCCGTGCACCGCGTGCAGCCGCTGGCCTCTGTCGCGGCCCTGATGCGCGGGGCGCGCGAGCTGGGTTTCGCCTCCATCAGCGTCGACCTGATCTATGGCCTGCCGCTGCAGACGCCGGCGTCCTTCGCGCGCACCATCGCCCAGGTCGCCGAGCTCCGGCCCGACCGCATCGCGATGTATGCCTATGCCCACCTGCCGCAGCGCTTCAAGCCGCAGCGCCGCATCGTCGCCGAGTTGCTGCCGCCGGCGGGTGACAAGCTGGCCATGCTGTCAGGCGCGATCAGCGCGCTGCTGGGCGAGGGCTATGCCTACATCGGCATGGACCATTTCGCGCTGCCCGACGACCCGCTGGCCGTGGCCAAGCGCCAGGGCCTGCTGCACCGCAACTTCCAGGGCTATTCGACGCAGCCTGATTGCGATCTCATCGGCCTGGGCGTTTCGGCCATCAGCCGCGTCGGCGCAACGTATGCGCAGAACGCCAAGACCCTGGCCGAGTATGAGGATGCGCTGAACCAGCGCCAGCTGCCCGTGCAGCGCGGCCTGGCATTGACGCGCGACGACCTGTTGCGCCGCGCCGTCATCATGGCGCTGATGTGCCAGGGCCGGCTGGAGTTCGAGTCCATCGCGGCGTCCTATCTCGTCGACGTTGCCACCTACTTCGCGCCGGAGCTGGAGCGCTTGTCCCGGCTGGCCGACCAGGGCCTGGTCGAGCGGCAACCCGACGCCTTGCGGGTCACGCCGCTGGGCTGGTATTTCGTGCGCGCCGTCGCGTCGGTCTTTGACCGCTACCTGCAGGCCGACGCCAGCCGCGAGCGCTTCTCCAAGATCATCTGATGGATGCGGCCCTGGTCCTGTCCGCCACGCTGATGGGGCTGGCAGGCATGCCGCACTGCGCGGCCATGTGCAGTGCGCCTTGCGCCCTCGCCGCGGGGCACCGGCCCATGCGGTTGCTGGCCGGCCGACTGTTGGGTTATGCCACGGGTGGCGCCATCGCGGCCGCCTCCGCGCAGGCGCTGGCGCGCGCCTCTCAGGGTGTGATGCTGCTGCAGCCGGCCTGGGCCCTGCTGCAGGCGGCGCTGCTGCTGTTCGGCCTGATGCTGTTGGTGCGTGGCCGCGTGCCGGCGTGGCTGGGCGCCGTGGGCTGGCGCCCTCAGCCGCGCCATGCCTTCGCTACCGGCATCGCCTGGGTGGCCATGCCCTGTGGGCTGCTGCATGCRGCGCTGCTGCTGGCCGGCTTGTCAGGCTCGCCCTTGAGCGGTGCCGCGGCGATGGCTGGCTTTGCGCTGGCCAGCACACCGGGCCTCGTCATCGCGCCGCTGTGGCGGGCGCGGCTGCTCAAACGGGGCACGGGTGGCGAGGTGCTGGCGCTGCGCCTGGCCGGACTCATGCTGGCCGCGGGGGCGGCGTGGGGGCTGGTGCACGGCGTGTGGCAGCGGCTCCTGCTGGCCTGCTGAGCCGGCCATAAACTCGCCGGGTTTCGTTTCCTAGTCTCGTCTCTTGCGCGGAGCCCACACGTCATGTCCGAACACATCAAGGTGCCTGAAGGCGGCCAGAAGATCACCGTCAACGCCGACTTCACGCTGAACGTGCCCGACCAGCCCATCATTCCCTACATCGAAGGCGACGGCACCGGCCTGGACATCACGCCCGTCATGCTCAAGGTGGTGGACGCGGCGGTGGCCAAGGCCTACGGCGGTGCGAAGAAGATCCACTGGATGGAGGTCTACGCCGGCGAGAAGAGCACTCGCGTATACGGCCCCGATGTGTGGCTGCCCGAAGAGACGCTGCAGGCCGTGAAGGAATACGTTGTCTCCATCAAGGGGCCGCTGACCACGCCCGTCGGCGGTGGCATCCGCTCGCTGAACGTCGCCCTGCGCCAGGAGCTGGACCTGTATGTCTGCCTGCGCCCCGTGCAGTATTTCGACGGTGTGCCCAGCCCGGTGAAGGAGCCGCACAAGGTCGACATGGTCATCTTCCGCGAGAACTCGGAGGACATCTACGCCGGCATCGAATACGAGGCCGAGAGCGACAAGGCCAAGAAGCTCATCAAGTTCCTGCAGGACGAAATGGGCGTCAAGAAGATCCGCTTCCCAAACACCTCGGGCATCGGCATCAAGCCTGTCAGCCGGGAGGGCACCGAGCGCCTGGTGCGCAAGGCCATCCAGTACGCCATCGACAACAACAAGCCCAGCGTCACCATCGTGCACAAGGGCAACATCATGAAGTTCACGGAGGGCGGTTTCCGAGATTGGGCCTATGCGCTGGCTCAGAAGGAGTTCGGCGCCCAGCCCATCGATGGCGGCCCGTGGTGCAAGTTCAAGAACCCGAAGACGGGCAAGGACATCACCATCAAGGACAGCATCGCCGACGCCTTCCTGCAGCAGATCATCCTGCGCCCGGCCGAGTACAGCGTCATCGCCACGTTGAACCTGAACGGCGACTACATCTCCGACGCACTGGCCGCGCAGGTGGGCGGCATCGGCATCGCCCCGGGCGCCAACATGAGCGACTCCATCGCGATGTTCGAGGCCACGCACGGCACGGCGCCCAAGTACGCCGGCAAGGACTATGTGAACCCCGGCTCCGAGATCCTGTCGGCCGAAATGATGCTGCGCCACATGGGCTGGATAGCCGCCGCAGACCTCATCATCAGCGCGATGGAAAAGGCCGTCCTGAGCAAGAAGGTGACCTACGACTTCGCGCGCCTGATGGACGGCGCGACGCAGGTGTCGTGCTCCGGGTTCGGGCAGGTGATGATTGACCAGATGGAGTGACACGGTTTCGCCCCGAACGCCTAGACTTTGGGCATGCCGGACTACATCAACACCTACGTTGACGAAAATCAGCTCCTCATCTACGAGGGGGCGGACTTCGACGAGGTGTATCTGGCTGACCGTTCGGGTGAGCGCGGTGCACAGGTGTGGTGTTGGACTCGTCGTGAGACGGACCTCAACAAGGCTAGTTGGCTGCGGCTGATCGTGTCGGTCGATGACAAGGATTCCGCTGCCGCCGTGGAGCGGGTCCGTGGCGCGTTGAAGCCGAATCCTGTGCCGGATCCGTTTCGCAAGCCCGTGCCGCATTGAGGGCGCCGGCTTTTGTTGCCAGGTGCACAAAAAGAAACCCCGGCGCGGAGGCCGGGGTTTGGGGCGACCCGTGGTGCTTCACGTGTCGCCTGTCAGAAGGCTTTGCAGGAGCAAACGCCTGGTATCAGACTGTAGTAAATATTTTGGTCGTTGGGCTTGCTGTTTCATTGCGGAATACCCGCCAACGTGAAATCGCAACGCGTCATGAGGCGTTGCAAGCAAAACGGGGCGCCGATGGCGCCCCGTTTCTTCGTTCAGCGGTCGATCAGCTGGCCAGCGATTGCAGCGCCGCGTTGAACGTGGCGCTGGGGCGCATGATCTTGTCCAGCTTGGCCACGTCCGGCAGGAAATAGCCGCCGATGTCGGTCGGCTTGCCTTGGACGGCCTTCAGTTCCTCGGCGATCTTGGCCTCGTTGGCGGTCAGCGTCTGGGCCAGTGGCTTGAAGCGGGCCGCCAGTTCGGCGTCCTCGGTCTGCTCGGCCAGGGCCTGGGCCCAGTACAGCGTCAGGTAGAAGTGGCTGCCGCGGTTGTCGAGCTCGCCGGTTTTGGGGCTGGGGCCCTTGCCGTTGTCCAGCAGCTTGCCGGTGGCGGCATCCAGGGCCTTGGCCAGCACCTTGGCCTTGGCGTTCTTGGTCTTGATGCCCACGTCTTCCAGGCTGACCGCCAGCGCCAGGAACTCGCCCAGCGAATCCCAGCGCAGGTGGTTTTCCTCCACCAGCTGCTGCACGTGCTTGGGCGCCGAGCCACCGGCGCCGGTTTCGTACATGCCGCCGCCAGCCATCAACGGCACGATGGACAGCATCTTGGCCGAGGTGCCCAGTTCCATGATGGGGAAGAGGTCGGTCAGGTAGTCGCGCAGGATGTTACCGGTGGCGCTGATGGTGTCCTGGCCGCGGATGACGCGCTCCAGCGTGTAACGCATCGCGCGCACCTGGCTCATGATCTGGATGTCCAGGCCGGTCGTATTGTGCTCATGCAGGTACATCTTGACCTTGGTGATGAGCTGCGCCTCGTGCGGGCGGTAGGAGTCCAGCCAGAACACCACCGGCATGCCGGAGTTGCGGGCGCGCGTGACGGCCAGCTTGACCCAGTCGCGGACGGCGGCGTCCTTGCACTGGCACATGCGCCAGATGTCGCCCTGCTCGACGTCCTGGCTCATCAGCACCTCGCCGGTGGCGAGATCGGTGATGTTGGCCACGCCGTCCTCCGGGATCTCGAAGGTCTTGTCGTGCGAGCCGTATTCCTCGGCCTGCTGGGCCATCAGGCCCACGTTGGGCACCGTGCCCATGGTGCGCGGGTCGAAGGCGCCATGCCATTTGCAGAAGTTGATGATCTCCTGGTAGATGCGGGCAAAGGTCGACTCCGGCATCACGGCCTTGACGTCCTTCAGGCGGCCATCGGCGCCGTACATCTTGCCGCCGCTGCGGATCATCGCGGGCATGGAGGCGTCGACGATGACGTCGTTGGGCGAATGGAAGTTGGTGATGCCCTTGGCCGAGTCCACCATCGCCAGTTCGGGGCGGTGTTCGTGGCAGGCGTGCAGGTCGCGCTTGATCTCGTCCTGCTTGGCGCTGGGCAGCGTGGCGATCTTGGTGTACAGGTCCACCATGCCGTTGTTGACGTTGATGCCCAGTTCGTCGAACAGCTTGGCGTGCTTCTCGAACGCGTCGCGGTAGAAGATGCGCACGCAGTGGCCGAACACGATGGGATGGGACACCTTCATCATGGTGGCCTTGACGTGCAGCGAGAACATCACGCCGGTCTTGCGCGCGTCCTCGATCTCTTTCTCATAGAAGGCCAGCAGGGCCTTCTTGCTCATGTACATCGAGTCGACGACCTCGCGGTCCAGCAGCGAAACCTTGGCCTTGAGCACGATGGCCTTGCCGCTCTTGGTGATGAGCTCCATCTTCACGTCGCGTGCGCGGTCCAGCGTGATCGACTTTTCACCGTGATAGAAGTCGCCGTCATGCATGTGCGAGACGTGCGAGCGCGAGGCCTGGCTCCAGTCGTCCATGCGGTGCGGGTTCTTGCGGGCGTATTCCTTCACCGCCTTGGGCGCGCGGCGGTCGGAGTTGCCCTCGCGCAGCACCGGGTTCACGGCCGAGCCGATGCACTTGTTGTAGCGCGCGCGGATGTCCTTCTGCTCATCCGTCTCGGGCTTTTCGGGGTAGTCCGGGATCTTGTAGCCCTTGCCCTGCAGTTCCTTGATGGCGGCCTTCAACTGCGACACCGAGGCGCTGATATTGGGCAATTTGATGATGTTGGCTTCCGACTTCAACGTCAGCTTGCCCAGGGCGGCCAGGTTGTCGGGCACGCGCTGCTCTTCGGTCAGCAGTTCCGGGAACTGGCCCAGGATGCGGCTGGCCACCGAGATGTCGCTGCTGACGACGTCGATCCCAGCCGACGCCGCGAAGGCCTTGACGACCGGCAGCAGCGAGGCAGTGGCCAAGCGGGGGGCTTCGTCGGTCAACGTGTAAACAATCTGGGTCTTTTCGGCGGTCATGAGCGTGTTCCGGTAGATGGCAATCCGTGCTGCACACAGCGCCAGGAGGCGGCGCGCAACACGTAACTCTAGCAAGCCGGGCGCGCGCTTGCTGCGCGAGCCCGGCGGCGCCAATGCAAAAGCCCCGTGGCGTCAGGCCACGGGGCTTTTGATTTGTGAGCTCAGCTCAGGACGCCAGTTGCGGCTGTTGCTGCTGCTCGGCGGCGCGTGCGGCTTCCATCGGCGTGATGTTCTGCGCAAGCTGGCCTTTGGGGCCCTGCACCAGGTCGAACTGCACCTGGCTGCCCTGCTTCAGCGTCCGGAAGCCTTCCATCTGGATCGCTGAAAAATGGGCGAAGACATCATCTCCGCCAGCTTCCGGCTCGATGAATCCGAAGCCCTTGGCATCGTTGAACCACTTGAC
>NZ_JBFUMO010000334.1:0-6429 GCF_054049355.1 Roseateles sp. P5_E11
GGTCCCAGGCCGTGCCCTTGAAGCGCTTGAGCGTCTTGCCAAGGTCCGTCTTGGAGACATTCATCACGCGGATCTTGAGCTGCTCGTCCGTCTCGGTGTTGTTGACGAGGTAGTGCAGGCCGCGCCAGGCGGATTCCAGCTTCTGGAAGTCCTCGTGGTGCATGATCTTGTTGATCTGCTCGGTGAGCTTGCTGTCGATGGCCGCGATCATGGCCTCGATGGTCTTGACGGCGTCGTCGCTGAGCAGCGTGGTGTTGCTCAGCGCCTGCTGGGCCAGCGTCTGCACGGCCTGCGCCACGGCGCCGCGCGCCTCCTCGGTCTTGGGCTTGAATTCCTTGTTCAGCAGTGCCGCGAAGTCATTGCCTTCGAAGGTCACGCCCGCCAGGGCCGATGCTGACTGTTCCGCTTGGGTCATGTTTGAAACTCCGGTCGTTTCAGGGTGTTCTTGTGGGCTGCGGCTTACTCAGCCTTGGGCGCGTCGGTCAGTGTCTTCAGCAGCGTGGGGTCGGCCAACACCTTGGCGATCAGGTCGCCGGCGCCGCTCTTGCCGTCCATGTAGGTGATCAGGTTGGACAGTTGCTGGCGGGCCTCGAGCAGCTTGTTCAGGCCTTCGACCTTGCGCGCCACGGCGGCGGGCGAGAAGTCGTCCATGCTCTCGAAGGTGATGTCCACCGGCAGGTTGCCCTCGCCGGTCAGCGTGTTCTCGACCTGGAAGGCGACGCGCGGCTTCATGGACTTCATGCGCGAGTCGAAGTTGTCGACATCGATCTCGAGGAACTTGCGGTCGGCCACCGGCGGCAGCGGATCTTCGGGCTTGCCGGACAGGTCGGCCATCACGCCCATCACGAAGGGCAGCTGYACCTTCTTCTCGGCGCCGYAGAGCTCGACGTCGTACTCGATCTGCACCCGCGGGGCCCGGTTGCGGGCGATGAATTTCTGGCTGCTCTTGCTCATGTCATTGCTCCTTGCGGATGGGATTCAGGGATTCAAAAGGCGGTGCGCCACGACGGACTGCAGGAGGGGCTTTGATGAAGACGACATCGCKGCGTTCCTTGCGACTACTGCAGGCTTTCAGGGTCCACGCCCAGCATACGGGCCACCTCGCCGACGGCCTCGGGGGCAAACTCTCGTACCAGCTGCAGGAAGTTGCGGTCRATGAGACGTTGCGCACGGCGCAGCAGGTCGGCCGCGGGGTTGGTGGGCTCGTTCTTCTCGAGGTAGGCGCAGACCAGGTCAATGGCACGCACGGCATCGGCGCGGCTCTCGATCGCGCCCAGGCCGCCACCACCACCACCGCTGCGGCCGCGGCGGGCAGGTGCGGGCGAGTCGCCACCGCCGTCCTGGCCCTGGGCGATGCCCAGGTCGTTGAGCATGCCGGCGAGGTCGTCCGCCGAAGCGTCGATGCTGACCGGGCGCGGCGAGACGGCGATGACGGCGTCCAGCATCGCGCGCAGCGCTGAGAAGTCGGGCACGTCGCCATAGTTGAGGCGCACGGACAGGCAGGCCACCAGTGAATCCAGCGCCGAAACGGCGGCGGGCGCCTGGGTGGCGAGCAGCGGATAGCCGGCCACAGCGTCTGCCAGCATGTTCTCGATCTGGCTGCGCGAGGGTGTCGATTCGTCGTCGCGCGCCGCCAGGTCACCCATGGCGATCTCGATGTCGCGCACGCTGATCTGGCCGATGCCGCGGTCGTTCAGCACCAGGCTGGCGCGGACGTCGCCCAGCGTGGTGTCCAGGCTGGCCAGCTCGTTGAGGACATTGACCCGCGCAAACGCGTCGCCATCCTCGGGGCGGGGGTGGAGTTCGTCCCACCAGCGCGTCAGCAGCTCTTCGAACAGGCGCAGGCCCGGGGCCAGCACCGCGAAGCCTTCCAGGCGCAGCCGGGCGCGCAGCAGCAGGTTGGCCACGCGCAGGTCGCGGGTGCGGGCGTTGATGTCGTCGGCCAGGCTGCGCACGGTTCGCCAGTCGGGCGGCTCGGCGGACGCGAACTGGGTTTCGGGTTTGCCCGCAGCCGCCTGGGTCAGTGCCAGGAAGTCGTTGTCGTATTCCAGGTCGGGGCCGCAGACCTCATCCTCGGACACGGGCTGCAGCCACGGCGCCAGCGCGGGGTCGCTGCTGAGCGACGGTGCGGTGTCGGGCGACGGGTCGAAGGGATTGCTGTCCATGGTGGTCCGGGTGAGCTTGCCGATCGGGGCAGGCAGGAGTTCGGGCGGTAAGTAACTGGGGCCGCCGCTTAGTTCCCTGCGGCAGCTCCGTCTGCCGGCAAGGGGAACGGAATGGCGTGTGGCGTCACTCAGCAGGTTGGACGTCCCGCCTGAACGATGAACTCCTCCAGCGACCCGGAAGACAACGACGCGACCATCATCCGGCCCAGTGCCGCCACCGGCCTCGTCGCCGCGGCGCCTGTTCCTGACGAAGCCGTGCCCGCCGTGATGGCAGGCGGCCCGGCTGCGCCCGGGGCGCCACCTGCGAGCCTCGACCGGCTGGACGGCGGCAACGCCTTGCCCGTCGGCAGCCGCCAGGGCGAGTTCGAGGTCATCCGCGTGCTCGGCGAGGGCGGTTTCGGCATCGTCTACCTGGCCCGCGACCACGCGCTGGAGCGCACGGTGGCGCTCAAGGAATACATGCCCGCCGCCCTGGCCCTGCGCGGCGACAGCTCCCAGGTGCGGGTGCGCTCGGAACGCCACCGCGATACCTTCGAGGYCGGCCTGAAGAGCTTCATCAATGAGGCGAAGCTGCTGGCGCAGTTCGACCACCCGTCCCTCGTCAAGGTCTACCGGTTCTGGGAGGCCAACGGCACCGCCTTCATGGTCATGCCCTTCATCGAAGGCAAGACGCTGAAGGAGACGCTGAAGGAAATGCCCGAGCCGCCCGGCGAAGCCTGGCTGATGGACATGCTGGCCTCGCTGACCGAGGCCCTGCTGGTGCTGCACGGCGAGCATTGCTACCACCGCGACATCGCACCCGACAACATCATCCTGGTGGCCGGCAGCGGCCGCCCCCTGTTGCTGGACTTCGGTGCCGCGCGCCGCGTCATCGGCGACATGACGCAGGCGCTGACCGTCATCCTCAAGCCCGGCTATGCGCCCATCGAGCAGTATGCCGAGGTGCCCAGCATGAAGCAGGGGCCGTGGACCGATGTCTACGCCCTGGCCGCCGTCGTCTACTGCGCCATCACCGGCCGCACGCCGCCGCCCAGCGTCGGCCGCATCGTCAAGGACGACTACGTGCCGCTGGCCCGGCAGGGTGAACTCACGAAGGGCCGCTACAGCGAGCGCCTCGTCAAGGCCGTGGACCGCGCCTTGCAGGTGTTGCCCGACCAGCGCACCCAGTCCATGGCCGAGTTCCGTGAGGACCTGGGCCTGGCCGGCCACTACGCGCCCAAGCCGGGCCAGATGGCGACGCTGATCCAGGCGCCCGCTGCAGCGGCGCCGGCTCCAGCCGCCGTCAAGCGGGCCGCGAGCCGCGGGCCACTGTGGCTTGGCCTGGGCTTGGCCGGCCTGGCGGCTGCCGGTGCAGCGGCCTGGTTCGCGACGCGGCCTGCAGGGCCGGCCGAACCGGTTGCCGCGGCGCCGGTGTCGGTCCCGGCAGTCGCTCCGGCTCCCGCGCCTGCGCAGGCCGAACCCGTTGCGCGAGATCTGCCCAGCCAGTTCCGGTCCCTCGTGGCGCGGCACAGCGACGGCTTCGACGTGCAGGCGCAGGCCGAGCGCGCCAGCCTGCGCATCGACCGCGACGAGCTGCGCTTCAGCGTCAGTGCCTCGCGCGAGGGCTATGTCTATGTGCTGCTTGCCGGCCCCGACGGCAGCCTCGTCCAGCTCTACCCCAACGACAAGGCCAAGAACAACCACATCGGTGCTGGCGAGACGCTGCGCCTGCCCGGTGCCAGCTGGCCGCTCAAGGCCAGCGACCCGCCGGGCCCGGAGCACTTCTTCGTCCTCGTTGCCGCCGAGCCGCGCAGCTTCGCGCCCTGGTCCACCGAGAAGGAGCCGAGCTACGGCTTCCTGACATTGCCGGCCCAGGGCCCGGCCGGCGGCGTGGCGCCAGGCGCATCGAGCTGGCTGCTGGGCCAGCCGGATTGCGGCCACCCCAATTGCGCGGCTGACTATGGCGCCGCGGTGTTCAGCGTGGAAGCCGTCAAGTAGCCGATGTTGCGGAACCCGGCCGCGCTCGCGGTTACCTATGGCATGCCGGCCGCTTCTGCTGCCGACGCCCTTCGCCGACCTCCGGACCGTGTTCTGAACCCCACCCAAGCCCAGGTCGCCCAGCTGCTGGCGACGCCTCAAGCCCCTCAGTTGGGCGCATTCGTGAGCGCCGCGGCCGTCGGGCAACTGCTTTGGGCCAGCCCGGTGGAAGGCCGGCTCGAAGTCTGCAGTGGCGCCACGCCGGCGGGCGCGGTTTCCGCTGACATCGGCCGCCTCTTCGTCGCGGCGCTGCGCGAGCATTTCGGCGACGCGGCCAGCGCCATCGCTGAGCGCGAATGGCGCCTCAGCCAGCGATCACGCCGCCTGCTGCCGGCGCGCACCGTCAAACGGGCCGTGGCTTGCGCGGAGTCAGCCCTGGGCCTGCTGATGGCCCAGTCCTATCTTTTGCAGATCGAGTTCTCGGCCGTCATGCTGGGCTGGCGCTTTCGTCGCGTCGCCGACGGCCTGGGCCTGGATCCGGCCAGTCTCGCCATCGAGCGCCGGCGAGCTTTGGACCAGGCCCTGGCCCCCGACTTCAGCCTGCCGCCACCCGCCGATGCCGAGGCGCTCGCCGCGCGGCTGCGAACGCTGCTCAACCAGCTTTCGCATTGACTTCGTGATGTAGTTCACGGCCTCGGGGGTTAACCCATGCCCATAAATGTGGGGTGGGGCGGGTCTGCCTTGTCGCAAGCTTTGCCGCGACGGCGTCTGATCAGACAGGGCGGCCACTTCGGCCGCTTCATCCGCTCGGAGCCCGTCATGCAGCCCCAGTGTCAACCGATTCGCCGCCCCGCAGCAGCCGACCCCAACGTCATCTTCTCGGAGCTGTTCGGCGAACACCGTGACCGCCTCTACCGCTTCGTGCTGCGCCATATCGGTGACAGCACCGAAGCCGAGGAACTGGCCCAGCAGGCGTTTGTCGAGGCGGCGCGCACCTACGAGCACTTCCGCGGCGAGTCGCAGTTGTCGACCTGGCTCTACGGCATTGCGATGAACCTGGTGCGCAACCACCTGTCTCGTGCGCCGTCGCGGCTCTACCGCTTTGAGGACGAGTCAGCGTTGGAGGCCACGGCCTGCCTGCACGCCAACCCCGAGCAGCAATGCCATCTGAACCAGTTGATGGCCTTGCTGCAGATCGAACTGGACGGCCTCATGCCCGAGATGCGCGAGGTATTGCTGCTCGTCGCCATGGACGACATGAGCTACGAAGACGCCGCCGCACTGCTGTCCGTGCCCATCGGCACCGTGCGCAGCCGCGTGTCGCGCGCCCGCTCGCACCTGCGCACCCGGCTGCAGGCCCGAGGCGCCCAGCTGCCCTTCTGATTGCGGGTCATTTCATCGATCGCGGGTGACGTGCCGCTGCGGTTCGCTGGAAGCACCGCCACGAGATTTGCCTCAACGGCCGAATCTCGTATATACTGCTAGCTTCAGTCGCGGGGTGGAGCAGTCTGGTAGCTCGTTGGGCTCATAACCCAAAGGTCGTAGGTTCAAATCCTGCCCCCGCAACCAAGAAATAATGAGTCCTGTGAAGGACTTAGCAAAGCCCGCCAAGTGCGGGCTTTGTCGTTTCTGGCTGGCTTTTGACGGGTCTTGTGGCGTCCCCAAATGGGGGATTCGGTCGAACTGACCGTTGGTCTCGTCGGCATCGCAGGTGCAGCGGGACGCCCCTCTCGGCTGCGCTGGCGGGTGCGGTTCAGGTGCCGCAAAAAGTGCGGAATCGCGCAGTCACCTCGGTGGGCGCCGGCACCGCATAGCGCGTCAGCAGCGCGGCCTCTTGCCAGGGATCGAGCAGCGCATCCAGCAGCGCATTGAAGGGCTGCAGATCGCCCTCGGTCGCGGCGGCCAGGGCTTCCTCGACGAGGTGGTTGCGCGGAATGACCGCAGGGCTGGCGCGGCGCATGCGCGTGACGCGCTCCGCGCCGTCGACCGCGCCATCACGGGCGCAACGCTCGCGCCAGCGGGACAGCCACACGTCCAGCGCCGCGCGGTCGGCGAAGAGGTCGCGCAGCGGCTCGGGGCGGCCTTCGGCTGCCGAGGCCAGATGGCGCCAGGCGAGCGTGAAGTCGACCGCTTGCATGTGCAGCAACTTCAGCCAGTCGTCCGCCAGCGCGGCATCGGCCTCGTCGTCCGCTGGCGTGGCAGCGAGCAAGCCCAGTTTTTGCCGCTGGCCACGCAGCAGTTCGCCGGCCAGCACCGCGGGAAAGGCGTCGATGACGGCCGTCGCTTCGGCTACGGCGCGCTCGATGGC
>NZ_JBFUMO010000335.1:0-6398 GCF_054049355.1 Roseateles sp. P5_E11
CCGCCTCATCGTGCTGTTGAAGGCGCCGCCGGAGAGCCCCTACAAGGAGCTGTCCGACGCCTTCGCTCGGGGCGTCGAAGGGTTTGCCTGGGCGGTGCCCCTGCCCGAGCAGGCGGCCTCGGCACCGTCGCAGTGAAGCGGCCGCCTGGGCGCTGACGAACTGTTTCTTGCGCCAGGGCGCTGCAAAGATGCGTAGCATGGCGGCGGCTTTTCGATCGTGCCGGTCGTCCGCCGCATTGCGCAGGCGGCCACGGCGAAACAGCCGCCCCAGGAGGAACCGTGGTCGCCATCCGCCTGCCGCTGCGCATGCTTTGCACCGTCCTGGCTGCGATGGCGTTGGATGCCGGCGCCGCGGGCGCGCTGCCGTCCACGCTGCGGCTGGCCAGGCTGGATGGCGTACCCGATCAGCGCATAGGCAGCGAAATCCTCAAAGTCGCCTATGCGCGGCTGGGCATCGACCTGCAGTTCGTCGCCGTGCCGGCCCTGCGCTCGCTGCTCGAGTCCAGCGAGGGGCGTCTTGATGGCGAGGTCCAGCGCATCCTGAACGTCGAGGTGCAGTACCCGACGTTGCTTGCAGTCCGGCCCTCGATCAACTACATCGAGCCGGCCGCCTTCGTGAAGAAACTGGATTTCAAGATCCAGGGCTGGCCCTCCATTGCGGCCTACCAGGTCGGCATCGTGCGCGGCGTGGGCTCCTCCGAGGCGGGAACTCAGGGCATGAGCCGGGTGACGGCAGTCCCTTCGATGGAAGCCCTCATGCGCATGGTCGCCGCGGAGCGCATCGACGTGGCCGTCAACGACCGCCTGAGCGGCATGCTCATCCTTCAACAGCTGGGGCTGCAAGGCGAAGTGCACCCGCTCGATCTGCCGCTGCAGCACATCCCGCTCTACCACTTCCTGCATGTGCGGCATGCGGAGTTGCTGCCGCGGATCGAGGAAACCCTGCGCGGCATGGCGGCCAGCGGCGAGCTGGAGCAGATTCGCTCACGCGCCGTGAAAAGGATCGTCGAGGAGTACGAAAGACGCGCCTTGCCCTGACGCCGCGCTCGTGCCGTCGTCCGCGGCGACACTGCGACCGGTCCAGACGCCGATCCACCGCATGCCCTGCACGCCGTTCCACCTCCGCCCCATCCCGAAGCTCTGCCTAACCCTGTGCCTGTGCGCAGGAGGCGCCGCTGCCCAACTGCCCGAGTCCACCGAGCTGCGCCGCAATGACGCGCTGCTGACCCTCGAATACCAGACCGTCAAGGTGCCGGGCGACCGGCCCATCGACCTGCTCGGTTTCCATGCCTACCAGAAGGTGCTTGAGGGCGTCTATGTGGGTGGCGGCTTCTATGCGCCGCTTGTCAGGGGTGCCTATGGCGGCTTCGTGGCCGCGGACCTGGGCCTGCACTTCAGGCGCCCGTTGGCCGGGCCGGTATTCGCGATGGCGGGCCTGTCGGCCGGCGGCGGCGGCGGCGGGCGCAGCGTCGAGCACAGCAAGCTGCTGTCGGGCAGCGGCGGCTTTGCCAAGGGCTATGCGGGCCTCGGCTATGACTTCGGCGAGTTCACGCTGGGCGCCACGGTCTCGCGCCTGAAGTTCCGCCAGGCCATCATCGACGGTACCCAGGCCAGCCTGCTGCTGGAGGTGCCCTTCAGCTACCTCACTGGGCCGTTCTCCGGCCACGGCCAGCCCTTGCCGGCCGTGGACGACCACCGTGCTGGCGCGGAGATGGGCGAGAACATGTTGACGCTGTCCCTGGACAACTACCGGCAGCAGGATCCCCAGGGGTCGAACAGGAACACGGTGCGGCTGGCCGACCTGCAGTACGCGCATTTCTTCGCCGCCGACAGCTATTGGTTCGCCGCCCTGGGCATGGGCTACAGCGGCCTGCCGCTGTACAACCAGTTGCTGGGCGGGGTGGGCCAGCGCTGGCGCGTCGCACCCGACATCACGCTGTACGGGCAGCTGGGCCTGGGCTCGGGCGGTTATTCGTCGGATGTGATTGACACCAGTTCGGGCTTGCTGGTCTATCCCAAGGTGGCGGCGGAGTATTCGCTGACCCGCGACCTCGGTGTGGCGCTCTCCGTCGGCACCATGAGGGCGCCCAAGGGCAGCTCGCGCAACCAGACCTGGGGCCTGAGCCTGACGCACCACTTGCGTTCCGGCCGCAGCGCCGAGACACCCGGCCCGGCCCGTTGGCAGGGCCTGCGCCTGTCGGTGCTGCACCAGACGGACCTGCACCTGAGCTACCGGGACACCGACCGCCCCTCAGTGCAGATGCTGGGCCTGCAGCTCGACATCCCCGTTGGCCAGCGCTGGTATCTGCCGCTGCAGGCCTCGGCGGCCTACAACGCCTATCTGGGCTACCCAGGCTATGCCGAGATCCTCGGCGGCGTGGGCGTGCAGACCCTGGCGGGGCCCGATGAGCGCCTGCAGGCCTTCGGCCAGCTGATGGCCGGTGCCAATGTGCACGGCAAGTCCGCCAAGGCCAGCGCGGGTGTGCGCTGGCTGCTGGATGAGCGGCTGGCCCTGAACTTCAGCGTCGGCCGCATCGAGGCGCGTAGCGCTGGCGGTGGCCGGTTCAAGGCCGACAACCTGGCGCTGGGGCTGGACTACCGCTTCTCCATTCCGACGCGTTGAGTGGCCGCTGGCCTCGCGCGCCGATGTGCTTGCCAGGAGCTCGCTAAGCAAATCTGAGGATGTCTTGTAGATCGGGTGAAATTAGCGTCGAGCACTTCAATGAATCGCGAGGTGCTGCAATGGACGCTGGAACTCTTCTCGCCGGCTGCGGTCTATCCGCTGTGCTCGGAGCTTTCGGTCAAGGCATGCGCGCTGTTGGCGGGCTCAAGAAGCAATTTGACGAGGCCCACGAAAAGGGCAAGAAGCTGGCCGACGTCTTCGAGGGTGTCGTCTTCGCGTTCTCGCTGTTTGTCGGTGTCGTTGCAGGTGTTGCTGCCTATCTGGGCATGATCTACGGCAGCAAGGATGGCGTCGACTGGGACAAGGGGACGTCAGTCCTCGGGATCATCGCGGCCGGTTATGCCGGCGCTGATTTCATCGAAAGCTTCGCTAAGAAATACCTTCCGAAGTAGCTGCTCCAGCGGTCTCGAGCGTTTGCCGCGCTCGCGTCATTTCGTCTCTCAGCGCGCGGTCTCGATGCGCTCTCCGGCCGCATCGAACCACATCGTCCTGCCCGCATCGAAGCCGAAGCGCACCTTGGCGCCTTCCTGCACTTCAGGCTGACCCGGCAGCACGGCGGACACGGTGATGCCGGCGCAGCTCAGCCACACAACATGCTGGTTGCCCAACGGCTCGACAAGCTGGACCTCGGCCTCGAAGGACTCGCCGGCGCCGACGCGAACGTTCTCCGGCCGGATAGCCAGCGTCAGCACTTCGCCTTGCGGGCGCGCCGCGAGCACGGCGGGCAGCGGCACGCTGAAGGCGGGTGAGGCGAACACGCCGCCTTCGCCCACCTGACCCTCGATGCGGTTGATGGCCGGCGAGCCGACGAAGCCCGCCACTCGCAGGTTGTTCGGCCTCTCGTAGACCTCGGCCGGTGTGCCGATCTGCTGGATGACGCCCTGGTGCATGACGACGATGCGTGTGGCCAGCGTCATCGCCTCGACCTGGTCGTGGGTCACATAGATCATCGTGTTGCCCAAGCGGCTGTGCAGCAGCTTGAGCTCGCGGCGCAGGTCGGTGCGCAGCTTGGCGTCGAGGTTGGACAGCGGCTCGTCCAGCAGCAGCACCTTGGCCTCGCGCACCACCGCGCGGCCGATGGCCACGCGCTGGCGCTGGCCGCCGGAGAGCTGGCCGGGCCGGCGCTCCAGCAGCGGTGTCAGCTGCAGCATGTCGGCCGCGGCGGCCACGCGCTTTTCCAGCTCGGCCTTGGGTGTCTTGGCCATCTTCAGCGGGAAGGCGAGGTTCTCCTTCACGGTCATCGTCGGGTACAGCGCATAGCTCTGGAACACCATGCCGACGCCGCGCTGGCTGGGCTCGGCGCGGGTCATGTCCTGCTCGCCGATCTGGATGCTGCCGCCGCTGACCTGGTTCAGCCCCGCGATGGTGTGCAGCAGCGTCGACTTGCCGCAGCCCGAGGGCCCCAGCAGCACGAGGAACTCGCCGCTGTTGACGTCAAGGTCCAGCCCCTTGATGACCTCATGGTTGCCGAAGCGGATGCTGAGGTCCTGGATGTGTACGCGGGTCAAGGTCGTCTCCGGTTGTCGTTGTCGTCTGTGTTCTGCAAGACCCTGGCGAGGGTCTGTTGCACCGTCTGCACGGGGATGTCGCGGTTCCAATAGTCGCTGACCGCGCGTTCGAGCGCCGTCAGCTGCGCCGGCGCAAGCAGCAATTCCGTGTTGCCGACCAGCCGGCCGGCATCGCGCAGCGCCGCAGCGCCGGCCTGGGCGCAGACGTMCAGCGTGCGGGTGTCGAGGTCGGTGCGCACCGGTACCGAGCCCTTGCGGGCGCTGAAGGCGAGTTGGGTGGCGGGCGCAGTGGCGACGCGGGCCAGCAGGGCCTGGGCTGGCCGGGCGCTGCCGTCCCTGTCCTTGGGAAAGACCAGCACGTCGCCGCTGACGATGTAGGTCGAGCGCGGGCTTAAGCCCGGCGTGCAGCCATAGTCGCGGCCCGGTTGCTGGCCGGCCTGGGYGAATTCGCCCTTGGCCCAGTCGCCCATGAACTGCAGCCCCGCGCGGCCGCTGACGAGCAGGGCCGTCGTGTCAGCCCAGCTGCGCCCGGGCGAGGCCGGGTCCACATAACGGCGCAGCTTCTTGTAGCTCAGCAGCACCTGGCGCAGCGCCTCGCCCTGCACGGCCGCGGCATCGCGGTCACGCAGCACGGCCAGATACAGGTCGCGTCCGCCCTGGTTGGCCAGCAGCGCGATGAAGAGGTTGAGGTCCTGCCAGGACTGCCCGCCGTGGGCCAGCGGGATCAGCCCGGCGGCTTGCAGCTTGTCCAGCGTGGCGAAGAGCTCGTCCATGCTGCGCGGCTCGGCCTTCACGCCGGCTTTGGCCAGCGCCGCCTTGGAGCTCCACAGCCACACCGGCATGTGGATGCTGACGGGGGCGGCGTAGACATGACCGTCCACCTTCACGGCGTCCAGCAGCACGGCAGGCAGCACCTCGGCCCAGCGGCCCTGGGCAGCCACGTCGTCGATGGCTTGCAACCGGCCTTCGCGTGCCAGCCGCACGAGGGCGAGGGACGGGTTGAACTGCGCCGCCATCGGCGGGTTGCCTGCAGCGACGCGCTCCTGCACGACCGCGCGCGCCTGCTCCGACGCCGTCACCGCCAGCTCGCGCCACTGGCCGCCGGCCGCGCGGTAGGCCTCGGCCAGGGCCTGCTTGGCGGCCGTCTCGCCGGGCGAGATCCACCAATGGACGACGTCCGTCGGCGTCCCGGCCTGGGCCGCGGCGGCAAACAGGGACGTGACAAGAAGGACGCAGGCGCGGAGCATCACGGCATCATTACCGAGAGTTAATAAACTTAATATCGTATTAACCACTAGCGCCGACGCCATTAAAGTCTGCCAACCATGAACCTGCTGCTCGCCGAAGACGACGCCCTGCTGGCTGACGCGTTGCAGCAGCAGTTGCTTAACGCCTCGTTCAAGGTCGAGTGGGCCGAGAACGGCGCCGTGGCCGAGTACCTGTTGCGCAAGCAGGACTTCGACATCGCCATCCTCGACCTCGGCCTGCCCATGGTGGACGGCCTGACCGTGCTCAAGCGCGTTCGCGAGGCCGGCCGCACCCTGCCCATCCTCGTGCTGACGGCGCTGGACGCGCTGGAGCACCGCGTCGCCGGCCTGCAGGCCGGTGCCGACGACTACCTGACCAAGCCCTTCGACTTCCCCGAGCTGGAGGCCCGCCTGCACGCGCTGCTGCGCCGTGGCCGCCCGGCCTCGCAGACCCAGCAGCTGCGCCGCCTGAGCCTGGACCGCGCCGCGCGCCGCGCCAGCGTCGGCGGCGAGCCACTGGAGCTGAGCCCGCGCGAATGGTCGCTGCTGGACCTGCTGCTGACCGAGCGCGATCGCGTCGTCACCAAGGCGCAGATCGTCGAGGCCTGGGGTGCCGATGAAGGCGGCTCCATCGAGGTTTACATCCACCGCCTGCGCAAGAAGCTTGAAGGCTCGGGCCTGGCCGTGCGCACGGTGCGCGGCCTGGGCTATCTGCTCGAAGCCACCGCGTCATCGTGAACTCACCGGCCGGCCGCTCGCTGCACCGGCAACTGCTGTTGTGGCTGCTGCTGCCGCAGATCGTGCTGTGGCTGGTGGCGGCTTTCGGCGCCTATCGCCTGGCCAGCAGGCATGCCGACGAGCTGGTCGACAGCAGCCTCTTGCAGGCCGCCCGGGCGCTGGCGCGCCAGATCCGGCCCACGGCCAGTGGCCTCTTTGTCGACCTGCCGCGCTCGGCCCAGG
>NZ_JBFUMO010000336.1:0-6381 GCF_054049355.1 Roseateles sp. P5_E11
CTACGAAACCTTGCTGGCCGAGCGCCCCGCACTCGGCTTCATCGAAGTCCATTCAGAGAACTTCTTTGCCGACGGCGGCATCACGCTGGCCGTGCTGGAGGCGGGCCGCGCGGCCTATGACGTCAGCCTGCACGGCGTGGGCCTGGCACTGGGCTCGGCGGCGGGGCTGGACGATGCTCACCTGGAGCGGCTCGCTCGCCTTGCGCGGCGCGTGCAGCCGCGGTGGGTGTCCGACCACGCCTGCTTTGCCCGCGTGGGCACGGGCCTGCATGCGGCAGACCTGCTGCCCATCCCCTTCACCGACGAATCCCTCGCGCTGATGGCGACCCATGTCCAGCAGGTCCAGGAACGCCTGGGCCGGCCCATGCTGGTCGAGAACATCAGCGCCTACGTCGGCTGGGCCGGCGACACCCTGGCCGAGCCCGAGTTCTTCAACGAGCTGACACGGCGCAGCGGCTGCGGCCTGCTGCTGGACGTCAACAACCTCTTCGTCAACGCTCGCAACGCCGGCCTGGCGCCGGACGACGCGGCACGTGAAGCCATGCGCTGGGTTGACGCGATCCGCCCCGGCAGCGTCGGCGAGATCCATCTGGCCGGCCACTGCGAGCAGGAGGACGGTCTCGTCATCGATGACCATGGCAGCCGCGTGCGTGACGAGGTCTGGCGTGTCTACGAACACACGCTGCAGCGGCTGGGCCCGCTGCCGACGCTGATCGAATGGGACACCGCTGTGCCCGATCTGGCGGTGCTGCTGGCTGAAGGCCAGCGGGCGAGGGCGCTGCACCCATGAAGCTCGCTCAGCAGGCCTTTGTCGATGCGCTGCTGGGGCGCGGCGAGGCGCCRCCCGGCCTGACTGGCGGCGAGCGCGGCCTGGCGGCCTATCGCAACAACCTGCGGGCGCTGTCGGCCCAAGCCCTGGCCGTGCCCTTTGTGCGCTTGCGCGAGGAACTCGGCGAGGACGAATTCGCGTCGCTGGCCTGGACCTTCTGGCGCGCCCACCCGCCCGAGAGCGGTGACCTGGGGCAGTGGGGTGGGGTGCTCGAAGGCTTTCTGCTGGAGCGCGCCGGCGAGGCTTCGGGCTTGCCCGATCTCGCTCGCCTGGACTGGGCGCTGCACCGGGCCGAACGCGCACAGGACGCTTCGTTGGACGCCGACTCGCTGGCTCTGCTCGGTACCACGTCGCCCGACAAGCTCTGGCTGCAATTGCGGCCAGGCCTGGCGGTGCTGGCGCGGTCCGACGGCCCGGTGGTGGTCTGGCGAGCCGGTTGGCGCGGGAAGTGGCAACCCGTGTCGGCCGCCGATGCGGTCTTCATGCGGGCCCTGATCGACGCGGTGAATCTTGCCGAGGCATTGGAGGCGGCCACAGTGAAAGGTTCTGGCGGTGAAACCGACTTCGACTTCGCCGCCTGGCTGCAAGCCGCGTTGCACAACGCCTGGCTGCAGGGAGTCAGGGCCACAACACCGAACCGGACCACCACACCATGAAAGCTCTGATCTCCAACGCGCTGCGCGCCGTCACCGACCCGGGCCTGCAACCCACCCGGCTGCCCGCGCCGCTGGACACGCTGGTCAGCCATCTGCAGTCGCTGGCGCTGCTGGCGGCGCGGCTCTACGTGGCCAAGGTCTTCTTCATGTCGGGCCTGGTCAAGCTGCGCGACTGGTCGTCCACGCTGGCCTTGTTCAACGACTACTACCAGGTGCCGCTGCTGCCGCCGGCGCTTGCGGCCTACATGGGCACCGCGGGCGAGCTGGTGATCCCAGTGCTGCTGGTGCTCGGCCTGGCGGGTCGCTTCGCCGGTGTGAGCCTCTTCGTCGTCAACCTGATGGCGGCGCTTTCACTGCCGGCGGAGGACCTGTCGGCCGCCGGTGAGGCGCAGCACATCCTGTGGGGCGTGCTGGCCCTGGCCATCGCGCTGTGGGGCGCGGGGCGCTGGTCCGTCGATCGCATGGTGCTGAACCCGGCGGCTGGCCGCGTGCATTGACACAAGGCATCCGTGTGTAAGCAGCGGCCACAATTGGAAACCATCTGGCGGCTGGGTTTGCCCTAGTCTCGCGGACAGTTAGCAAGAGTCCGCCGATGGAGTTTTCAGAGCTGTTCACCCAGAGCGCGCGCGACGTGCTGCCCCACGCCAGAAAGAAGGGGCTTGTCACCTACTTCGACTATCACGGGCCCCGCCTCGAGCTTCACGATCCTGGGCCCTACCTGCGTGCCGGCATCCACCGGATATTGCTGGGCATCGTCGACTGCTTTGAGTCGGGTTTCGTCATGTTCACCGCGGTGGTCGAGCCGCCGGTCTTCGGCCGAAGCAGCATCGTCATCCACGCCGCTGGCACTGGCGCGAATTGCCCATCCGATGTCGTGGGCGTGCTGCAGCGCCTGCAGTTGGTTGCCGAGGATACCGACGTGGCCCAGGGGCTGGTTGCGCGAGCGCAAGCGCCTTGTCCGGCTACCGCCGGCTCGGTCCAGTTCGTCGACGCCGGGCTTGACGGCCTGGTCATCTCACTGAGCGGCGAAGTTGTCGCGGAAGAGGTGGTGTTCGAGCACTCACCCAACGCCACCGGCTCGGTGGCATGGCTGGTCAGCCCTCCGCCCGGCGCGCTGGACTCGGTCGAGACGAGGCTGCGGCACCTGGGCTGGCACGTGGTGTCGTTCGAGCGGCTCGAGGAGGCCGCGGCGGCGATATCCGCTGCTGCGGCACCGATGTTGATGATCGTCGCGGAGAACAGCGGCCAGGAACTGGCTCAGCTCGAACAGATCGCCCAGGCCTTGCCCAGCCTGTGGACGGTGCTCGCCGTGGTCTCTGGCTCCGACACGCTGCGCTTTCGGCGCCAGTGCTCGGTCGACATCCGGGTGCTCCCGCTCAGCCCGCTGGAACTGGAGCGCTTCACCGCGCATGTCGATACCCGGACTTCAACCGCCCTGTCGCGGCTGACGTCGCCCACGCCGCTGTACGTGCAGGAGAGCCGCCGTGTGCTCGTCGTGGACGACAACGTCGTGAACCAGATCGTCGCGCGGGGCCAGCTCGAGGCCTTGGGCTACGAAGTGGTGGTGGCCGGCGACGGCATCGAGGCACTCGACTCCTGCTGTGACGAGCCGCCAGACATGGTGCTGATGGACGTGGACATGCCGGTCATGGACGGACTGGAAGCCAGCGAGCATCTGAGGTCCTTGCAGCGCGTCGGCAACCTGCCGCCATTCCCCATCATTGCCGCCACTGCCGGCGACACGGATCTGCGGCGCAACGCATGCCTGAAAGCCGGTATGGACGGCTACCTCAGCAAACCCATGGACCTTCAGGCATTGGCCGACGAGTTGCACCGAGTGCTGCCTGGGCGGCCGATCTCCTTGGAGCTTTGAAGCCTCAGGCCGTCAGGACTATTCGCGCGGGCGGAAGGTGAGGATCAGCACTGGTGGCACGCGGCCGTCGACGTCGCGCGGCAGGGTCTCGGCCTTCTCGATGGCGCGCAGCACGGCACGATCCCAGTCGGGGTCGGGACTGGCCTTGAGCACCTTGCTGCCAAGAATGCGGCCGTCGGGGCCCAGCGTCACCTGCACCTCGGYGGTCGGGTTCGCGACGCCATCGTCCGGGTAGATGATGAGGGGGCGGATCTTGCCCTTGATGCGGCCGGCATATCCCGCGGACGGCGCCGAGTTCTGGGCCGCGGCGCCGGTGGAGCCGGGCGTGCCACCGGCCATGCCCTGGATGCGGCGCAGGTTTTCCTGACGCAGCGCTTCGCGCCGGGCATCGGCCTCCTTGGTGTCTTTCGCCTCTTTCGCGTCCTTGGCTGCCTTGGTGTCCTTGGCCTTCTTGCGGTCCTGCTCTTCCTTGTCCGCTTTCTCTTTGGCGAGCTTGTCCTTGGCCAGCTTCTCCTGGGCGGCTTTGTCGCGCTCGACCTTGGCAGCCTCGTCGCGGGCCTTTTCCTCCTTGCGCTTCTTCTCCTTGGCGATGGCGATCTCGGCCTCACGCTGCTCGGCGGCGGCCTCTTCGGCTGCTCGCTGCTGGGCGCGGGTGTCGGGCTTGGGCGCTTCGGGTTCGGGCTCGGGCGGCGCTTCCTCGCGCGGCGCGGCCACCTGGGGCACTGCCGACCACAGCTCGGCCTCGAAAGCGGGCGATGAATCGCTGTGCCAGTTC
Organism: Roseateles sp. P5_E11; assembly: GCF_054049355.1. NCBI lineage: Bacteria > Pseudomonadati > Pseudomonadota > Betaproteobacteria > Burkholderiales > Sphaerotilaceae > Roseateles > Roseateles sp. P5_E11. The sequence goes on from NZ_JBFUMO010000336.1 coordinate 4,134, forward strand.
AGGCCATAGCTGAGCGCGAGGATCAGCAGGCCATGGGCGATCAGCGCCAGGGTCATGCCGCGGCCGAGGCCCGCGGCCTCGGGGGGGCGTAAGGTCGCGCTCGTCATCTCACTTGGAGGAGGAGGCGCCGCTCTTCACAGCCAGGCCCACGCGCTGGATGCCGGTGCGCTGCAGCGCGTCCATGACCTGCACGACGGCCTCGTACTTGACGTTCTTGTCGGCGGAGATGACTACGGGGCTGGTCGCATCCTTGCCCTGCGCCTTCTTGACGCGCTCGGCCAGGCGGTTCGCGGGAATCGATTCGGGCTCGAGTTGGTCGACCTTGATCTTCAGCTTCTCGTCGGTGCCAACGATGATCTGGATGACATGCTCGGGCTGCTGGCGGCTCTTGCCCACGCTGGGCAGGTCCACGAGGCCAGTCGTGATCAGCGGCGCGCTGACCATGAAGATGATGAGCAGCACCAGCATCACGTCGATGAACGGGACCATGTTGATCTCGTTCATCGTGCGCCGCCGACGGCCGCCACGGGAGGAGATGGAGGCCATCAGCTGTGGGCGGTGGAATTGCGCTGCAGGATGTTGGAGAACTCCTCGATGAAGGTCTCCAGCGTGATTGCGCTGCGGTCGATCTGGCGCGCGAAGCGGTTGTAGGCCAGCACGGCGGGAATGGCGGCGAACAAGCCGATGGCCGTGGCGACCAGCGCTTCGGCAATGCCCGGCGCGACCGTGGCCAGCGTCACCTGCGTCAGATTCGACAAGCCGACGAAGGCGTGCATGATTCCCCAGATGGTGCCGAACAGGCCGACATACGGGGAGACCGAGCCCACCGACGCGAGGAAGGACAGGTTGTGCTCCATCGCGTCCAGCTCGCGATGGAAGCTCGCGCGCATCGCGCGGCGGGCTGCGTCGAGCAGGGCGCCGGCATCGGTCACGCGCTTCTCACGCAACTTCAGGAACTCGCGCATGCCGGAGGCGAAGATGCGCTCCAGAGGCGCGGCGTCCGCACGGTTGCCGACCGACTGATAGAGGTCGTTGAGGTTCTTGCCGCTCCAGAACTCGGCCTCGAAGGCATCGTTGCGGCGCTTGATCTGGCCCAGGCCGATCAGCTTGCCGAAGATGACGCTCCAGCTCGCCAGCGACACGAGCAGCAGGCCCGCGATGACGAGCTGCACCGCGAAGCTGGCGTGCAGGATCAGGGAGACGATGGACAGGTCTTGGTTCATGCGGTGATCGCTGCCACGACAGAGTCGGGCAGGCGTTGGGGTTTCAGGTCGCTGGCGCGCACGCAGCCGATGCGGATCTCGCCTTCGCACAGCAGCGTGTTAGCGCGCAGCGCGCGCTGGCGAACCACGAGGCTGGCGCGGCCCGCGGGCTCAGGTTCGACAGTGATGGTCAGCAGATCATCCAGCTTGGCCGGCGCGGCGTAGCGCAGGCTGGTAGCGGCGACGACGAAGATGAGGCCGGTGTCCTCGCGCAGCTGGTGCTGCTCGACGCCCGCCGCACGCAGCCACTCGGTGCGAGCGCGCTCGAAGAACTTCAGGTAGTTGGCGTAGAAGACGATGCCGCCGGCGTCGGTGTCTTCCCAGTAGACGCGGATCGGGAATTGGAAATTCATGACAGCACCTGGCGCAGGCGGGCGATGGCTTCTTCGAGGTCTTCCATCGACGAGGCGAAAGACAGGCGCATCCAACGCTGCGGATCGGTCAGGCCGAAGTCGCGGCCCGGTGTCAACGCGACCTGGGCGCTTTGCAGCAGTTCGTGGGCGAAGGTCCAGCTGTCGGCGTGATGGCGGCTGACATCCATCCAGGCGTAGAAGGCGCCGTCCGGGGGCACCGGCACATTCAAGCCCAGCGCGTTGAGCGCGGGCACGATGTAGTCGCGGCGCTCGCGCAGTACCGCACGGCGGCGTTCGAACTCGGCGATGGAGGCGGGCTCGAAGGCCGCCAGCGCCGCCATCTGCGACAGCGTGGACGGGCAGATATAGAGGTTCTGCGCCAGCCGCTCGATGGCGAGCACGAGATCAGGGGGCAACACCAGCCAGCCCAGGCGCCAGCCCGTCATGCCGAAGTACTTGGAAAAGCTGTTGACCGAGATGATGTCCTCGCCCAGTGCAAGCGCGCTGTGGCCGAAGTGCTCCTCGTAGCTGAGCGGCAGGTAGATCTCGTCAACCACCGTGACGCCACCGCGCTCACGCACGAAGCCGGCGATGTCGGCCAGCACCTCGGGCGCAATGGACGTGCCGGTCGGG
>NZ_JBFUMO010000337.1:0-6367 GCF_054049355.1 Roseateles sp. P5_E11
CGGCCTCCTCGCGCCTTGCCTGCGCCCCTGCCTGCCTCAACGCGGGCCACGCCTCTRCCGCGCAGACTCCTAGGGGAAAAGCCCGCCGAGGTTGCCCAGCGTGGGTGCTTCAGCGCCAGGGCCGCGTGCGCCGGCCAGCGCCGCCCAGGCGGCACGCACGGCAGGGCCGTCGTCACGACCCGCGGCCTGGCGCGCCTCCAGCCAGTGGCTGACGAGGTCGAGCGGGTGCCTGTCGGGCAGGCTGGCGGGCCGGGCCTGGCGCGCCTGGGCGAGCAGGGCAGGCGCCTCGGGCGAGCCTTGCAGCACGGCGGTCAGTGCCGCATCCAGGCGCGAGCCCCAGGCATGGACGCGCCCGACGCCGCGCACCTGGCTCAGCAGCTCGGCGCTGCGGGCCAGCTCGCCCCGGGCGCGGGCCAGCCGGCCCTCGACCTTGGCCAGCCGGCTGCCGGGCAGGGCGAGGGCGGGGGACAGTGGCTTGTCGCGCACGTGTTGCACGGCCTCGGCGGCCAGGGCCGGGTTGCCGGCGGCCAGGGCGGCGTCCGCCGCCAGCAGCAGGCAGCGGCCGCGCGGCCCGCCGTCCAGCGCGGCGGCCTCGGTCACCAGGGCGCGCATGGCATTCAGGTCGGGCTGGCCCAGACGCGCCTGCGCGAGCAGCAGTTCGGCGCGGTAGATCAGCAGCGAGTCCGGGGCCAGGCCGTCGGCACGGGCGCCGTCCAGCAGCGCCTGGCGGGTGCGCACCTCCTGGGCATGGCGGCCCTGCAGCTGCAGCGCCTCGGCCCAGCCGGTAGCGGCTTGCAGCGCGAGGTCGTTGCCAGGGCCGAGCTTGCTGCGGATGTCGGCAAGCAGTGGCGCGGCGCGTGTGTCGATGCCGTCGAACAGCGCGTTCAGCGTCAGCATTGAAATCTCGCTGTGGCGCAGCACCAGCACGGGCAACGTCAACCGCGGGTCGGTGCTGGTCCACATCGGCTGCGTCGCCCGCACGAGGTCCAGCGCCTCGGCCAGGCGGCCCTGGCGCTGGCGCAGCACGCCGAGGTTCTGCAGGTAGTCGGCGCGTTCGTAGTCGTCGCCGGGGTGGAGCCTGTCGGTCAGCACGCGCACGCGTTCCAGCGCGCGTTCGGCGTCGTCCAGGCGGCGGACGTGCATGTAGTCGGCGGCCAGGATGAACTGCTGCTGGCGCACCGCCTCGCTGTCGGGGCCGAAACGGCGTGCCAGCGGCGCCGCGATCGGCTCCAGCAGCGCGATGGCCTCGTCGTCGTTGCCCATGATCTGGTGCACCTGGCCCAGGCTCAGCCGGGCCTGCAGCACCGCCGCTTCGTCCTCGCCATGCTGCTGGCGTGCCAGCGCCAGCCATTGCTCGCCCAAGGGCAGGGCATGGTCGAAGCGGTTCAGGGCCATGTAGGTGCGCGACAGCACCTCCAGCAGCCGTTGCCGCGTCGCGGGGTCGTCGGCGAACTCGTCCAGGCGGTCGCGGCTGTCGTCCAGCAGTTCCAGCACCGACGGCATGCGGCCCTGGCGAGGCAGGCTGCCACCGGCGAGCAGCTCGGTGATGAAGCGCGCGACGCTGTCGTTGCGCTGGCGTGCCAACTCGGCCTCGCGCCATTGCCAGCGGCTGGCGGCGATGCCGGCCGTCAAGCTGGCCAGCAGCAGCACCGACAGGCCGGCCAGCAGCGTGTGGCGGCGCAGCAGCAGGGCGGTGCGGTGCCGCAGGCTGAGGCGGCGCCTGGCCATCACGGGGCGCTGGGTCTGCCAGCGCCGCAGGTCCTCGATGAAGGCATGCACGCCGACATAGCGCTCGGCCGGGTTCTTGTGCAGGGCCTTGGCGGCGATGGCCTCGAGGTCGCCGCGGGCGCGCTGCGCGTCGCGCGGGCGTCCGGGGCCGTCCTCGTCCTCGGGCGTGCCCAGCAACGCGGCGAAGCGATGCGGGGGCTGGTGCAGCACTGCGTGTTCCAGCGCCGCGCGGCTGTCGCCACGCGCACCGAAGGGCAGCCGGCCCGTCAGCAGCTCGAAAAGCATGACGCCCAGGGCGAAGACATCCACCGCCGTGCCGGCGTCGCCGCTCTCGATGAGCTCGGGGGCTGCGTAGGCCGGTGTCAGGCCGGCACGGGCCTCGTCCACGGCCTGGCCGGGAGAGGCCGCCAGGCCGAAGTCCAGCAGCTTGGGCAGGCCTGCGGCCGTGATCATCACATTGGCGGGCTTGAGGTCGCGATGCACGACCAGGCGCGCATGGACGTATTCCACCGCCTCGGCCACGCGCAGCAGCAGCGTGACGCGGTCCGCCACGGTGGGGAGCTGGGCGCGCGCATGCTCGGCCAGCGGCAGGCCGTCGACGAGCTCCAGCACCAGGTAGGCGTGGGGCGCCTGCACGCCGGCGTCCAGCAGGGCGGCGACGCCGGTGTGCGTGAGGCGGCCCAGCGCTGCACGCTCGCGCAGGAAGCGCCGCGCGACGGCAGGCGTTGCGCTGTCGCCGTGCAGCAGCTTGATGGCGGCGCTGGCCTGGTAGAGGCCGTCGGCGCGCTCGGCCTCCCAGACCTCGCCGAGGCCGCCGCGGCCGATGCGCCGCCACAGCACCCAGGCACCCAGCCGCAGGCCGGTCAACGTCGCGGCGTCGCCCGCTTCAGCCTGCACCACGCCCGGCGCGGGCTTACCAACTGCCGGTGTTGGCCATCGACGCCCAGGGCTCGGCCGGCGCCAGCGACGGGCCGGCCTGCAGCAGCTCGATGGAGATGCCGTCGGGCGAGCGCACAAAGGCCATGCGGCCATCGCGCGGCGGGCGGTTGATCGTCACGCCGTGGTCCATCAGCTTCTGGCAGGCGGCGTAGATGTTGTCTACGGCGTAGGCCAGGTGGCCGAAGTTGCGGCCGCCGGTGTAGGTCTCTGCCTTTCCGTCGGCGTCCGGCCAGTTGTAGGTCAGCTCGACCTGGGCGTCTTCGTCGCCTGGCGCGGCGAGGTAGATGAGCGTGAAGCGGCCGGCGCTGCTTTCGGAGCGCTTGACTTCGTGCAGGCCGAGGGCGTCGCGGTAGAAACGCAGCGACGCGTCGACGTTCTCGACGCGCACCATGGTGTGGAGGTATTTCATGGTCGTGATTGTCGACGCCTCTGCTATTTCTTTCGCTGTTGCACGGACTTGATCCACCGCGTCGTCGGCGTCTCCTTGGGAGGCCGGGTGGCGCGAAACACAAGCCACACAAGAAGCACGTAAACAGGCAGGAAGGGGATCAGCAGCCAGTGCCCAGCCAGAAGCCATTGCGCGCCGCTTTGAGGCTTGAACACGATGCCGATGCCGCTGACGAACAGCAACCAGGGCAGGACAAGGATAAGCAGGCGCTTTACAGAACGCATTCCATTCGGATCAAGGTTGTCGCGAAGGATTGTCGATTGCAACGATTGGATTGGAAGCCAGTCAGGCGGTGAAAATGCTTTCCGCGTGCGCCTTCATGGCCTGCAGCCCTGCCTCGATCATGGTGGCGATGGCCGGTGCCAGTGCGTGGGGCAGCAGGTCGGCGATCCAGACGACGCGGCAGCGTGAGCTGCCTTCCTCAAAGATCTGCGTCGAGGCGTTGTGGTGGGTCAGCCGCCCGCCGACGGCCGACCAGGCGATGCGGCGGCGGTCGTCGTCGATGTCGACGATGAGTTCGCGCACCGTCATGCCATTGGCGAAGCGGAGCTCGCGGGCCTGTTCATCACTCGTATTGCCGTCCATCCTGCACTCGGTGACGAAGGCGGGCGCGAGGCGGGTGTGCAGCGCGCCGGGATCGCGCATCGCATCCCAGAGGGTGGCGGCGGGGACATCGACGAGGATTTCGCGGTGGATGGAGGCCATGGCCGTCTCCAGAAATGATGGCTCATGGTGGCCGCTTGGCCAGCCCTGCGCTGGCCGGAACCGGACATCTCCAACCGTCCCCACGCGTCAGTAGTCCAGCCACTCCATCGGCGCGACGAGGGCGTCGCCGCGGATGCGCTCCAGCGTGCCGGTCAGGATGTCGATGTTGTTGTCGAAGCTGCCATGACTGGCATCGATCTGGTCACCGGCCTTGGTCGTGCGGATCTTGGGCGTCGTCACGCGGTTCAGTAGGTTGCCGCCGGGCCACAGCTTGAGCCAGGCGGCAACGTCGGCATTCGGCGGGCCGGCCCACTGGTCGTCCAGCCACGCCGCGTCCGGCGGCACCAGGGCGCGCTCCATGCCCAGCAGCGGCTGTTTGCGGATGTCGTCCAGCGCGCGCGACACGAGGTAGAGCAGGGACTTGCCGTAGATGTCGCGCTCGGCGTTGGGCAGACCGTCGGCGCGCTCGTTGGCATCGGTCAGCACGTGCAGGCGCAGGCGGTCCAGCGACAGCACGCCAGCCTGGCCGGCCGCACCGTAGTGCTGCACGGCGAAGCCGCTGGAGCAGGCGGCGGCGTAAAGCTCGCAGCTGGCGGCCTGCACGACGTTGGCACCACCCAGGCGGCCGAGCAGATGGCCGATCAGGATGGAGCCGGCCGAATGGCCGATGAGGTGGACTTCCAGCGTCTTGCCGCTCTTGGCCAGCGCGTCGCGCAGCTCGCGCAGCATGCGGGCGGCCAGGTCCAGCACATGGTCGGCTGTCGCGCCACCCTCGGCGTTCTCGCGCATCTCGCTCCAGATGCCGCGCGCGAACTGGCGGCCGACGGCCTCGATGGCGCGGTCCTTGGCCTCGGCGGCGACCTCACGCAGGCGGTCCAGCGTGCCAGTACTGACATCGGCCGAGTCGACGATGCGGTGCTTGAGATCCTCGAGCATGTCCGTCAACGTCTCGCCCGGGCCAGTCTTCCACGTGAAGAACAGCGGGTAGATGCCGTTGGCCAGGAAGTAGGGCGCCATCACGCGGATGCGCTGGACGGAGCCGATCTCCGAGTTCAGCCCGCCGTGGGCGTAGATGGCGAGCTTGACGGTTTTGCCCTTGCTGGCCTTGAACCAGGCCGCGGGGCGCTCGACGACGATCTCGCGCGCCAGGCCTTCGCGGTCGTCGCGGGCACGGGTGAAGTCGGTCGCCATCAGTTGGCCGTCGTTGCCCGAGACCAGGGTGTGGGTGTAGGCCTCGTCGGTGCGCAATGGCTGGTAGGGCTTGTGGGCGAAGACGTGGTTGATGGGCCAGGGGTCATCGCGCGGGTTGTCGTCGACGCGCAGCGTGGCGCCGACGTCCGACAGGCCGCGGCCGGCCATGGCGCGGAACCCGCCTGCCACGCGTGCGGCCTTGGCTCCTCTTGCCGCCGCCACGGCTTGGCGGCTCTTGATGTCCGACAGGTCCTGGGGCACGCCCAGGGCCACGGCCCAGGCATCGGTGCCGTTGGTGATCCAGTCCTCGTAGCTGAGGATGGCGAAGCCGCTGGCGCCCCAGCCGGTGCCCCAGCTGTTCTGCACGACGAAGCCGCGCTCGTTGTAGCCCACCAGCGCAAAGGCGTGCCCACCGGTCTTGCGGGCCATGCGCTCGATGCGCGGCAGCTTGTCGTGGCTGGCCGGCATGGGCGATTCGTCCAGCGTCCAACCGTCGTGCACGTCGCCCGAGACATAGATGGCGCCGATCTCGTAGATGGCGGCCTGCATGTCGACGACGCTCTTCTTGTCGACGCGGTAGTAGACGCCGAGCGCTCGCGTCGTCGCGTCATCGTCCCAGCCCGCCGCGGGGCGCTCGAAGATGCCGTTGCCCTTCTTGTTCAGCGGATAGGGCCACAGCTTGAAGGAGCAGACGCCGTGCTTGTGCCAGCCCTTGAGGGCGCCGCGGCAGGACGAGCCCTCGTAGTCCTGGCCGGGCCATTCGTCGTAGAGCTTGGCCAGCTCGTAGAACATGCGCGGGCTGACGGTTTCGGGCTGCGTGCGGCTGCGCGGCGCGTCGAGGTGGCGCAGCCAGTAGAGGTAGTTGGTCACGCAGGCCAGGCCGAAGCCGGTGCAGGCGCCTTCATTGCCCTGGTTGAGGATGCGGCCAGCTTTCACGTAGGCGGGCAGCAGTCGTTTCAGGTCGCTGTCCATCGGCCAGCGCGGCGGCAGGGAGCGCAGCGGCGAGCGGTAGACAAGATCGCGCAGGTCCAGGCGATCGGGGCGTGCGTCCAGCTTGGGTGCGGAAACGGCGTTGGCGGCGGCTTTCTTGGCGGTGGCGGGCTTGCGGGTCTTGGTGGCCATGGTGGTCTCCTCGGGAGGACGGCGGATGATGGCCGCAGCCTTTCGCACGGACAAGTCCGCATGCGAGACTGGGGGCCTGCTCACCCTCAGGGGAACGGATGCGTTGCCACTCAAAAACCCGCGAGCAAGGCGCGAAGTCGAAGCTGGGGTCGTCCCCAGCGAGGCTGCGCAACGCCGCGCGCGGGCTTTTGAGTGACAACCCTTCGGGAGAGGGGCTGCGCGGGCGCATGGCGT
>NZ_JBFUMO010000338.1:0-6344 GCF_054049355.1 Roseateles sp. P5_E11
CCCTCGGGGGGCAGCAAACGAAGTGCGCGTGGGGGCTTCATCATGTCAGTGAGCCAGCAGCACCATCTTCGTGACGAAGCCGATGCCGAAAATCAAGGCAATCGACAGCAGGATCAATCCCAGCCGTCGGTTGGCTTTGCGCTGTTCGGGCGTCATGGCCATCAGGCGACGATCTTGGTGGCCGAAGCGTTCAGCTTGGGCGGCTCTTCGAAGGTGTGGAAGGGCGCCGGCGACGGCACTTCCCACTCCAGGCCTTCGGCGGCTTCCCAGGGCTTCTGCGCCGCCTTCTCACCCTTGCCGCGCATGGCCGGCACGACGACGAACAGGAAGAAGTAGACCTGCATCAGGCCGAAGCCGAAGGCGCCGATGGATGCAATCGCGTTGAAGTCGGCGAACTGCATCGGGTAGTCGGCATAGCGACGCGGCATGCCGGCCAGACCCAGGAAGTGCATCGGGAAGAAGGTGATGTTGAAGAAGATCAGCGAACCCCAGAAGTGGATCTTGCCGCGGGTCTCCGAATACATCACGCCGGTCCACTTCGGCGACCAGTAGTAGTAGCCGGCGAACATGCCGTACAGCGAGCCGGCCACCAGCACGTAGTGGAAGTGGGCCACGACGTAGTAGGTGTCCTGCAGCTGGATGTCGACCGGTGCCATCGCCAGGATCAGGCCGGTGAAGCCGCCCATCGTGAACACGAAGATGAAGCCGACGGCGAACAGCATCGGCGTCTCGAAGGTCATCGAGCCGCGCCACATCGTCGCCAGCCAGTTGAAGATCTTCACGCCCGTGGGCACGGCGATCAGCATGGTCGCGTACATGAAGAACAGCTGGCCCGTCACCGGCATGCCGGTGGCGAACATGTGGTGAGCCCAGACGATGAAGGACAGGATGGCGATCGACGCCGTCGCGTACACCATGGAGGCGTAGCCGAACAGGCGCTTGCGGGCGAAGGCCGGCACGATCTGGCTGACGATGCCGAAGGCCGGCAAGATCATGATGTAGACCTCGGGGTGGCCGAAGAACCAGAAGATGTGCTGGTACATGACCGGGTCGCCGCCGCCCGCGGGGTTGAAGAAGGCGGTGCCGAAGTGGCGGTCGGTCAGCGTCATCGTGATGGCGCCGGCCAGCACGGGCATGACGGCGATCAGCAGATAGGCCGTGATCAGCCAGGTCCAGGCGAACATCGGCATCTTCATCAGCGTCATGCCGGGGGCGCGCATGTTGAGGATGGTGACGATGATGTTGATGGAGCCCATGATGGACGAGGCGCCCATGATGTGCATCGCGAAGATGCCGGCGTCCATCGACGGGCCCATCTGCAGCGTCAGCGGCGCGTAGAGCGTCCAGCCCGCAGCCGGGGCGCCGCCGGGCATGAAGAAGCTGCCCACCAGCATGATGGCCGCGGGGATCAGCAGCCAGAAGCTGAAGTTGTTCATCCGCGCGAAAGCCATGTCGGCCGCGCCGATCTGCAGCGGGATCATCCAGTTCGCGAAGCCGACGAAGGCCGGCATGATGGCGCCGAACACCATGATCAGACCGTGCATGGTCGTGAACTGGTTGAAGAGTTCGGGGTTGAAGAACTGCAGGCCCGGCTGGAACAGCTCGGCGCGGATGCAAAGGGCCRGGATGCCGCCGACCATCARCATCGTGAAGGAGAACAGCAGGTAGAGGGTGCCGATGTCCTTGTGGTTGGTCGCGAACACCCAGCGGCGCCAGCCGTGGGGTGCGTGGTGATCATCGTGGTGGTCGTGATCGTGGGCGTGGCCGTCATGGCCACCGACCGCGCCGTGGGGGGGGAGCACTGCACTCATGTGATTTCCTCTGATTCGGCGTTCGGTCGATTACTTGCGGGCGGCCAGCACTTCGGCCGGTTGCACCGTCTGGCCCGTCTTGTTGGACCAACTGTTCTTCGTGTACGTGATCACGGCGGCGATGTCGGTATCGCTGAGCTGCTTCCAGGCGGGCATGCCCTTGTCCATGCGGCCGTTCAGCACGACCTGAACCTGCTGCAGTTTGTCTTCGGCGAGCACGACCGGCGACTTGTCCAGCGGCTTGATCGGGCCGGCGCCCGAGCCGTCGGCCTTGTGGCAGACGGCGCAGTTGGCGCCATAGACCTTCTCGCCGCGGGCGACCAGGGCGGCTTGCTCCCAGACCTTGTTCGGGTCATCGGCCTTGGCGGCGATTTCCTTCTTCTTGCCATCCACCCACTTGGTGTAGTCCTCGGCGGACACGACCTTCACGTGGATGGGCATGTAGGCGTGTTCCTTGCCGCACAGCTCGGCGCATTGGCCGTAGTAGTCACCGATCTTCTCGGCCTTGAACCAGGTGTCGCGCACGAAGCCGGGGATGGCATCCTGCTTGACGCCGAAGGCCGGCACCATCCAGGCGTGGATGACGTCGTTGGCCGTCGTGATGATGCGGACCTTCTTGTCCACCGGCACGACCAGCGGGTTGTCCACCTTCAGTAGGTAGTCGTCGACCTCTTCGGGGTGCTTGGAGTTCGAGGACTCGCGCTGGGCCGTGTCCAGCGTGGCCAGGAAGCCGATGCCTTCGCCTTCACCCTTCAGGTAGTCATAGCCCCATTTCCACTGGTAGCCGGTGGCCTTGATGGTCACGTCGGCGTTGGTGGTGTCCTTCATCGCGACGACGACCTTGGTCGCCGGCAGGGCCATGCCGATGACGATGAGGAAGGGCACCACCGTCCAGGCRATCTCGACGGCCACGCTCTCGTGGAAGTTGGCCGACACCGCGCCCTTGGACTTGCGGTGCTTGAAGATGGAATAGAACATCACCCCGAACACCGCGAAGAAGATGACCAGGCAGACGATCATCACGAAGTTGTGCAGCCACATCTGGTCGGCCGCGATGCGCGTGACCGGCTCGTGCAGATTGAGCTGATTGACGCCGGGGCCGCCCTTCAGGTCGTTGACCGCCAGGGCTGGGCCGGCCGCCAGGGCCGCCATCGCCGCCGTGGCCCAACGGCCCCAAGCGCGTGAGGCGCTATGCACTCGTGCGTTCATCATCGTCATGGTTGTCACTTGGTTCTTTGAAGAGCGGGGCTTGCTTGTCCAGCCCGACAGCTGGATTTGGGAGGCAAGTTCCGTGGGTTGAGCCGGGTGTTGCCCCAAAGCCCTCTATGCGGCGCGGGATTTTAGCCCAGGCTCCGAGAGGGACGGCCCATGCCGCCCCCGGGGATTCACCCCCTTCATCCCCCTTCACCCGGTTTCACGGCCCTTGCGCAGCGTTGCGCGCATGGCGTCGATGGACACATGGGTCTCGGCCGCCATCGTCAGCCGCGGCGCCGCCTTGAAGGCGTGGCCGAAAACGAGTTCCACCGTCAGCGCAAGCCGGCCTTCGCCGTCGCGCAGCGTTTCCAGCTGCGCCAGCAGTGCCGCCTTCCACTTGCGACCGCGCAAGCCGGCGAAGCGCGCGGGCGCCAGGTTGCCGCCCAGCGCCCGCAGGTCGGCAAGCAGGCTTTCGGGCGTGGCCCAGGTCAGGCGCAGCCGCTGCTGGTCCATGACGGGGTCGGCAAAGCCGGCCTTGAGCACGAGGTCGCCGATGTCATGCATGTCCCACCAGTCAGGCGCCGGCCGGCCCCAGCCGGCGCGCGCATACAACGGCCGCAGTTCGACGAAGCTGTCCGGGCCCAGGCAGGAAAACATCACAAAGCCGCCGACCGCGACGCTGGCCTGCCAGGTGTCGAGCAGCTCCGGCAGGTCGGCRCAGGCATGCAGGGCCATGTTGGACCACAACAGGTCGACCTGGGGCAACGCTGGCAGCGAATCGACATGACCGGAGGAGGCGCCACGCAGCTTCTGCCACCAGTTGCGCTGGCGCTTCTCGGCCGCGCGAGCCGCCAGCGCCGTGTCGGCTTCATGCCACAGCAACTCCGCGCTCGGGTAAGCCAGGCGCAGCAGCTCGCCACTGGCGCCCAAGGCCGGCGATGCGTCCAGCACGCGGTTCGGCTGCAGCTTGATATAGGTCAGGCGTTCGGCCATGCGCCCGGCGACCTCGTCGTGCAACCACGGCGGCTGCGCAGCGGCCGCGAGGCGGCGCGCCTGGTGGCGAACGGCGGCGGCGTCGAGGTCCTGGGGCCGCGGCCCCTTGTTTGAAGTAGGGGTCGAAGCCGGTTCACTCATGGAGCGGTCAGTATATTGAGCCGATGCCCGAGCGCTCCCTGTCGGCAACGAAGCCTGCACTGATCGAGAAAGTCCTGCTGCGCTGCGCCGGCCAGTGCGCCGTCTGCCGTGCCTGGAGCCACCAGACCATCTGCGAAGCCTGCCTGGCCCTCTACGCACGCCCGCAGCCGCGCTGCTGGACCTGCGCGGCCAGGCTGCCCATCGAATTGACCGGCAGGCCCCGCCCCCAATGCGGGCGCTGCCTGCACGCGGCACCACCGCTGGACCGCGCCGTGGCTGCGCTGGACTACCGCTTCCCCTGGGACGGCTTGCTGCAGCACTTCAAATACCACCAGGCCCTGGAACTGCGCGAGAGCCTGCTGGAGCGCCTGAACACGGCGCTGGCCGCGGCCGAGGTCGACGCGCCAGACTGGCTGCTGCCCGTGCCGCTGTCGAACGACCGCTTGCGCGAGCGCGGCTACAACCAGGCACACGAGCTGGCCAAGGCCCTGGCGCGCCRGCGCGGCCTGCGCTGCGAGCCGGAGATGCTGCTGCGGGTACGCCACAACGCTGCCCAAGCCAGCCTGAAGCTGGAGGCGCGCGCAGCCAATGTGCGCGGCGTCTTCGCCGTCGAGCCGCTGCGCGCGGCGCAGTTGCGCGGCACCTGCGTCGCGCTGCTCGACGACGTGATGACCAGCGGCGCGACGCTGTTCGAGCTGGCCCATGTGCTGCTGCAGGCCGGCGCGATGAGCGTGCAGGCCTGGGTCATTGCGCGCACGCCGGAGCCGGGCGAGGCATAGCCCAAGCGGGGCGGGATACTTCCGCCCCATGTTCCATATCGTCCTTGTCCAGCCGGAGATTCCGCCCAACACGGGCAATGTGATCCGGCTCGCAGCCAACACCGGCTGCAGCCTGCACCTGATCGAGCCCTTGGGCTTCTCGATGGAAGACAAGCTGCTACAACGCGCCGGCCTGGACTATCACGAGTACGCCCGCGTGCAGCGCCATGCCGATTGGGCGGCCTTCCTGGCGGCCGAGTCGCCCGACGCCGCACGCATGTTCGCCTTCACCACGCGCGGCAGCCGGTCCTTTGGCGAGGTGGCCTGGCAGCCGGGCGACTACTTCGTGTTTGGCAGCGAGACGGCCGGCCTGGCGCCCGAACTGCGTGAGCGCTTCCCGCTTGATCGGCGTGTGCGCCTGCCGATGCGCGAGGGCCAGCGCAGCCTCAACCTGAGCAACAGCGTCGCGGTCGCCGTGTTCGAAGCCTGGCGGCAGAACGGCTACGCAGGCGGCGCCTGAATTATTCGGCGCGGGCCTCGCGGCCCATCAGGTGCTCGACCGCCTCGCCGACACGCAGCCGCCCGTCCAGCAAGGCCACCATGGCCTCGGTGATCGGCATCTCGACGCCGGCCTCGCGCGCACGCGCCAGCACCGTCGGCGCGCTGTAGACGCCTTCGGCCACATGACCGAGTTTGGCCAGGATGTCCCGCAACGCGAGCCCCTGCGCCAGCATCAGGCCGACGCGGCGATTGCGCGACAGGTCGCCCGTCGCCGTCAGCACCAGGTCGCCCAGACCCGACAGACCCATGAAGGTCTCGGCCTTGGCGCCCAGGGCCAGGCCCAGGCGCAGCATCTCGGCCAGGCCGCGCGTGATGACGGCGGCGCGGGCGTTCAACCCCGGCGCATCAGGTGCGGCGCCGGAGAGGCCATCGCAGACGCCCACCGCTATGGCCATGACGTTCTTGACTGCGCCGCCGACTTCGACGCCAACCGGATCGTTGGACGTGTAGACGCGCAGCCTGTCACCATGAAAGGCATCGACGGCGGCCTGTGCGAGCGCTGCGTCCTCGCTCGCCGCGACCAGGGCCGTGGGCCGGCCAGCGGCCACTTCCTGCGCAAAGCTGGGGCCGGACAACACACCGACGCGCATGGCCGGCTGCAACTCGCGTGCGATCTCGTGGCCGAGCCGCCCGGTGACTGCCTCGAAACCCTTGCACAACCACAGCACGCGCTGCGTTGGCGGCAGGGCGGCGAGGGTTTCGCGCAGGCCGGACATCGGCGTCGCGACGATGGTCAGCCCGTCGGCGGCGTGCGCAATGGCTGCGGCACGGTCGCCGGTCAGGCCTAGCGCGGCGGGCAGTTCGCCGTCGGGCAGATAGGCCGCGTTGCGGCGGCTCGCCCGCATTTGTCCGATGGCAGTTGCGTCACGGCCCCACAGGCTCACAT
>NZ_JBFUMO010000339.1:0-6337 GCF_054049355.1 Roseateles sp. P5_E11
GCGGATAGACCTTGAGCAGGTCCGCCTGCAGCATCTGCGCAATGCGCGCGGGGTCGCGCTCCTGGATGGAGATGCGGCCGCCCCACAGCAACCGGTGATCGGCGAGCGCTCGGTAGTAGTCGAAGGCGAAGCGGTTGTCATAGAGGGCGGCGGGCGTGCGGATCGGTCGCAGGTTGGGCGGCAACGGTTCGGTCGCGATGACATAGGTTGCGATGGGCAGGCGCGCGCCGGTCAGGGCTGGCAGCATGGCCTTCAGATAGGCACCACCGGCCACGACGACCTGGGCCGCGCGGATCGAGGCGTCATGTGAGGTGCGTAGCACGAAGCCACCGGCGGCAAGGCGCTCGATGCTCATCACGGCACTGTGCTCGTGCACCCTGCCACCGGCATGCTCGATGACGCGAGCGAGCCCCAACGCGTACTTGAGCGGATGGAAATGGAAGGCATCGCGCTCCAGCAGAGCGCCGCCATAACGCTGCGTGTCCAGCCACTGCCGGACCTGGGCAGGCTCGATTTCGTCCCAGGTGACGCCGAAGTTCTCGCGCAGCCAGCGCGCCTGATCGCGCAACTGGCGCTCGGCGCGTGCGCTGTGCCTGAACCAGTTGAGCAGCAGAGCGCCGCCCTCTTGCCGATCGCAGTCGATGGCGTGGACCTCGATGCGCGAGCGAATCAGTGCGATGGCTTCGCGGCTATGAGCGTAGAACTCACGCGCCGCTGCCAAGCCCAGGTCGCTCACCAAGTCCGCCGCGTCGCGGCTGTAGCCGCCGAACACGAAACCGCCATTGCGCCCTGACGCGCCATGGCCGATGGTCTGCGCCTCCAGCACCGCCACGCTGGTGATGCCGCGCTCCTGCAGCCCGCGCGCCGCGGCCAGGCCCGCAAAACCGCCGCCGAGCACGGCCACTTCCACGTCAGTGGACGAGTCGGCCAGCGGCTGGAAGGTCAGGCGCGGGGCGGTGACGGCGTAGTAGGTCTGGGTTTGCATGCGC
The DNA here is from genome assembly GCF_054049355.1 of Roseateles sp. P5_E11. Lineage (NCBI taxonomy): Bacteria > Pseudomonadati > Pseudomonadota > Betaproteobacteria > Burkholderiales > Sphaerotilaceae > Roseateles > Roseateles sp. P5_E11. The sequence goes on from NZ_JBFUMO010000339.1 coordinate 990, forward strand.
TCGCATCGGGCTCAGATCTGCCGCACCCACTGCGTCTCAGCTATCGGCTGTCGGAACTGCAACTCCGTGCGTTGGCCGGTTGGGGTGGGCAGCGCTGATGGCCTAGCCGGGCTTGGGCTTGGGCTTGAAGATATGCACCGTTTCGCCGCGGGCGAGCATGTCCACCAGTTGCGCGATGCGCCTGGCACGCGTCTCGGGCTTGACGGCGGTCTGGATGCGCCAGAGCACGGCGTAGCGGTTGCTCGCGTTGACGGTGGCGAAGAAGGCCTTGGCCGGCGGATTCGCATCCAACGCTGCCGCCAGGTCGTCGGGCACGGTGGACGTCTTCGCGCCGTCGTAGGCCTGGGCCCAGCGGCCGTCGGCCTTGGCGGCCTCGACCTGCGCCTGGCCAGGCGGCTGCATGCGGCCCGCCTCGATCAGCGTGGCCACTTTTTCGACGTTGATCTTGGACCAGACGCTGCGCGCACGCCGCGGCGTGAAGCGCTGCAGGAAGTGCTGGTCGTCCAGCCCCTTCTTCTGGCCGTCGATCCAACCCCAGCACAGCGCGATCTCCACCGCCTCGGGGTAGGTGACGCTGGGCTCGGCCGCGCCGCGCTTGGCGATCATCAGCCACAGGCCGTCGGACTTCGCGTGGTTCTTCTTCAGCCAGGCCTCGAAGGCCCTGGCGTTCTTGAACAGCGTCGGGGCGACTTCGGCCGGGGCGGCGGGCTGGGCGGCGGGCATGCGCGCAGTGTGCCGCAAGCCCGGATGCCGTCGACGGGGCAGGGCCGCTTCGGGCGAAGCGTCCCTATGAGATTCCAGACTGGCTGGACGCCGAGGCACTTATTCACGGTGACTCGGACAGCGCGCGCAGCTCAGAGCCGCGCCAGCAGCTCGTACGAGCGCCGGCGCAGTGCATGGTCATGCACCGCGCAGGCGACGATGAACTCGTCTGCCTGCGTGCGCTCGCTCGTTTCCGCCAGCCCGGCGCGCACGGTCTCCGGCGAACCGACGATGGATTCACTCAGCATGCGCTCCACCTGCATGCGCTCAGCCGGTGACCACAGCGCATCCATGCTCGGCACCGGCTCGGGCAGCTTGCCGCGCCGGCCGCGCACCATGCCCAGGAAGCGCTGCTGAGCCGACGTGAACAGGTACTGCGCCTCGTCGTCGGTTGGCGCCACGATGATGTTCAGGCCCACCATCGCATGCGGCTTGGGGTGGCGAGCGCTGGGCTTGTAGGTGGAACGGTAGATCTGCAGCGCCTGCATCAGCATCTCGGGCGCGAAGTGCGACGCAAATGCGAAGGGCAGGCCGAGGTGAGCGGCGAGCTGGGCCGAGTACAGGCTGGAGCCCAGCAACCAGATCGGCACCTCGGTGCCCTGGCCCGGCACGGCACGCACTTGTGCCTGCGCGGCCAGTGGCGCGAGGTAGCTCTGCAGCTCCAGCACATCGTTGGGGAAACCGTCCTCGCCGCTGCTCTCCAGGCTGCGCCGCAGCGCGCGCATCGTCGGCCGGTCGGTGCCGGGCGCGCGGCCCAGGCCGAGGTCGATGCGGCCGGGGAAGAGTTCGGCCAGCGTGCCGAACTGTTCGGCGATGGTCAGCGGCGCATGGTTGGGCAGCATGATGCCGCCGGCGCCGACGCGGATGCGCTGGCTCGCCGCGGCCAATTGGCCGATCAGCACCGCAGTGGCCGAGCTGGCCACGCCTTCCATGTTGTGGTGCTCGGCCACCCAGTAGCGCGTATAGCCCAGCGTGTCGGCCAGGCGCACGAGGTCCAGGCTGTTCAGCAGGGCTTCACGCGTCGTGGCGCCTTCGACGACGGGTGCGAGGTCGAGGATGGAGAGCGGGGGCAGGGTAGACATGCAGGCATCTTGCCGGCGCCGGCTTGGCCCTGTCAGCCACCGGCTTTGCGCAAATGTGATTGCAACCAAGGCAGCAGGCGACCGCGGTAGGCCGAGGCGTCGAAGTCGTGCAGGTCCTCATGGCCGGCACCCGGCACCGGCCAGAGCGCCTTGGGCTCGGTCGCCGCGGCGAAAAGCTGCTCCGTCTCGACCCAGCGCGTCGAGCGATCCGCGGTGCCCGACGCGACCAGCAGCGGCGCGTGAACGGCCTTGATGGCTTCGATGGGGCGCAGCTCATGCACGCCCAGACCCAGGCGCAGCGGGATCTGCAGCAGCAACAGCGGTGCAGCCCAGGCGCCGGCCGGGCCGAGGCGCGCCACCAGGCGGTCTTGCACGGCATCGGTGATGGTGGGGTAGACGGACTCCAGCACCATGGCATCCAGCTCGGGTTGGCGCTCGGCGAACAACAGCGAAGCGCCGCCCAGCGACACGCCGATGCCGCCCAGCTTTTCGCCCGGCAGGCGGGCGTGCAGCCAGCCCAGCGCCGCCTGCACGCCCAGCGCCTCGCGGCGGCCGAAGCTGATGCGGTCACCGCTGCTTTCGCCATGCGAGGGCAGGTCGATCAGCAGGCTGCCAATGCCCTCGCGCTGCAGCCAGCGGGCGCGTTCCAGCATCTGCAACCGGTTGCCACGCACGCCGTGCAGCAACAGCACCGCGCCTTCACCCGGGCGGCCGGGCAGGAACCAGCCGCTGACCTGCTGGCTGTCGCCGTAGGGGAGGCGCAGCGCCTCGGCCCGCAAATCGGGCGGTGGTGGGCCGATGGAGTCGCGGGGCGGGCGGGTCAGCCATTCGCCGGCGGCCAGGCTGAACACGACAACACCCAGAGCCAGCAGCAGCGTGATGAGGAGCAAACGGTTCATGCGACGGAGGCTGCCTGCTCAAGCGCCGCGGCGTTGTCGGCGCACAGCATGCGAAACGGTAGGCTGATGCGCTCATCCGCCGCGGCGGCCTGCCAGAACCCGCGTGCGCGGGGCAGCACACGCAGCCAGCGATCCCGCTCCGTCGGCAGCGGCAGGATGGGTGTGAGCGGCGGGGACAGCACTTCGCCACCGGCCAGCGGTGCGTAGCGCATGGGGAGCTGGTCGTAGCTGGGCGCCAGGCTCAGACCCGCGGCGTCGTGGAAGAAGCACAGATTGCCGCCATGCATGTCGCTGTTGGCGATGAGTTGGCCGAAGAGCTGGCGCTCGGCGACCCGCTCGGCATCCGCCGTGCTCAGCAGGCCGTGGGCGGCCAGTGCAGCGGCCACCCGGGTCCAATCGTTCGTGGCCTCACCGACGAGGCCGGCATTGACGCTTTCGAGGCTRACGACCCCTCGCCGCCCGTGCGGGCCGATGCGGTCGAAGCGTTCGCTTTCCAGGAAGTGGCGCCCCTCATGTGCCAGCAGCCGGGTGTGCGCCGCCTCCAGCCCCAAGGCCGCCGCCGCCAGTTGCTCGCAGACCAGCAGGTCGCGCCAGCGCTGCACCGTTGCGGACTCGTCGGCGCCCGAGAACTTGACGACGCAATGCGGTGTCGCCATGCCTGCCAGTTCGCGTGCCACCGTGAACTTGGGAAATTCGCCGCCCGCCGATGAGCCGGGCAGTGCGCCTTCCATGGCCTGGGCTGCCAGTTCGGCGTAGCGGGCTGGCAGTCCTGCCTCATGCAGCGGCGCCGGCGACGCCAGCCTGGCATCGAGAAAACGGCGCAGGACGGCGTCTCCCACCAGCAACTCGCCCGGCAGGTCATCGCCGAGACTGCTCAGGGCCAATAGCAGGGCATCGTCGTCCCAACTGCGTGGGTCGGGGGACAGGCCCAGGCCGGCGGCATGCCGGCGCGCGAAGTTGCGGCCCAGGAAGCCCTGCGGCCGCAGGTCATAGAGCGGGTAGGGCAGGCCCTCGTACCAGCCGTCGCGTGCGTCGTCGGGCGCCGGCCAGGCGGCGGCCAGGGTGTCGAGATGGCAGCCTTGCGGCCAGATCGGGCGCAATTGGGCCAGGGCCTGAGGGCGGCCATCGGCAGCGATGCGGTAGAGCTGGGCCTCAACGCGTTGGCCACGGAAATCACGTCGCCAAGCGACGCGCCGACGCCGGGTCTGACCCRCCGCCACGACGGCGACACCGGCCGCCGCAACCAATCGCTGGGCGGTCTTGGTCGAGCAGCCCAGGGCCGCGGCGATGTCCGCCAGCCCCAGAGGGCCGCGTGGCCGCAGGAGTCGTTCGAGGCTGGTGAGGTCGGCGGACATGATTCAGGAATCGTGTCCTGAATTTTGTCCTCAATCTATTACGAAAATCAAATGAAAATCAATAAGTTGCTGAATTTGTTCGTCATTGAGTGTCCTTAGTTAAGGCATCAATCGCCGGATCATTCGTGCAGAGCACCGCGCGCACCAGTTGTGCGCCGTCTGGATGGGCCGTCAAGCGGGCGCCCTGATCACGCATCAGCGCCAGCATGCGACGGTTGTCGGCCAGGATGTCGCCATGCAGGCGCTGCACGCCGTGGCGGCGCGCATGGGCCGTCAGGTGGGCGATGAGGCGCCGGCCCAGGCCGCGGCCCTGCCAGTCGTCAGCGACGGCCAGCGCGAACTCGGCGCGCTCGGGCCGGTCTTCGTCATGCACGTAGCGGGCGTCGGCGATGACGGGATGGCCGGGCTGCTGGGCCTCGACGACCCACGCGACGTGCTGGCGCTGATCGACATCCGTCAGCAGCTTCAGCAGGGCAGGGCTGAGCTCGCGCAGGCCGACATGGAAGCGCTTGTGGCGCGAGTCCAGCGACAGCGCGCTGAAGAAGGCCTGCTCGGCAGCGGCATCCGCGGCGGCAATGGGGCGCAGGCGGACCTGGTGCCCGCCGGCCAGCATCCAATGCTCGGGCGCCTCGGTGGCGACGGGCGCTGGCGCCAGCAGCGTGTTCACTGCCGCGCTCCGGTCGCCGCCGGCCTCAGGTCCAGCACCGCCGGGCCGCTCAGCGCGCTGACGGTGACCGCCTCATCGGTCTGCACGACAAAGCACTGGCCGGGTTCCAGCACGATGTCGCGCGAATCGTGGTCGATGGTGATCCACAGCGTGCCGGACGCGCTGCACAGATGGGTGGCGCGGGCTTCGGGCAGGCGCGAGATCTGGCCGCGTTGCAGCAACAGCCGGGTGCGGGGGACGTCGATCAGCATGGTGTGCTCCTGGGGCGGCGGACTGGCATGCCGGGTTGGCATGCTTGCGTTGCGGCCGTCTGACGCGGATAGTGCCGCTTGGCCACCTTGGCGACAAACGATCATTCGGAAGGCTTCGCATTCCGCCAGCGCATGTCAACAAAGCCCGTAGACCATCTCCCGCCGCTGCAGCTGCTGGCCGCCTTCGAGGCGGCGGCGCGGCATTTGAGCTTCACCCAGGCTGCCGAAGAGCGCTTCATCACGCAGTCGGCCATGAGCCGGCAGATCCGCGCGCTGGAAGACGAACTCGGCGTGACGCTGTTCGAGCGCCGCCACCGGGCGCTGGCGCTGAC
>NZ_JBFUMO010000340.1:0-6331 GCF_054049355.1 Roseateles sp. P5_E11
CCCCTCCACGTATGGCGTGTTCGACACGCACGTGAAGGAAATCTGCGCGATGGTGAAGGCCCACGGCGGCCGCGTTTATGTGGACGGCGCCAACATGAATGCGCTGGTCGGCGTGGCGGCACCCGGCGAGTTCGGCGGCGACGTCAGCCACCTGAACCTGCACAAGACCTTCTGCATCCCGCACGGCGGTGGCGGCCCGGGCGTCGGCCCGGTCTGCGTCGTCGAAGACCTCGTGCCCTTCCTACCCGCGCACCGTACGGCGGGCCTGGGCAAGGCCACCAACATCGGCGCCGTCTCCGCCGCACCGCTGGGCAACGCGGCCGTGTTGCCGATCTCGTGGATGTACATCCGCATGATGGGCGCCGAGGGCCTGAAGAAGGCCACCGAGGTGGCCATCCTGTCCGCCAACTACGTCGCGGCCCGCCTGTCGGACCACTACGACATCCACTTCAGCGGCAACATCGACGGCGTCAAGGGCGGCGGCGTGGCCCACGAGTGCATCCTGGACCTGCGTCCGCTGAAGGACAGCTCCGGCGTCAGCGCAGAGGACGTGGCCAAGCGCCTCATCGACTACGGCTTCCATGCGCCGACGCTGAGCTTCCCCGTGGCCGGCACGCTGATGGTCGAGCCGACCGAGAGCGAGTCCCGCGCCGAGCTGGACCGTTTCATCGACGCGATGATCCAGATCCGCCAGGAGATCGCCGACGTCGAGTCCGGCAAGGTCAGCCGCGAGGACAACCCGCTGGTCAACGCGCCGCACACCTCGATGGTCGTCAGCGCCACCGACTGGACCCACGGCTACAACCGCGAAGCCGCCGCCTTCCCCCTGCCCTCGCTGCGCCGCCAGAAATACTGGTCACCGGTAGGCCGCGTGGACAACGTCTGGGGCGACCGCAATTTGTTCTGCAGCTGCGTGCCGCTGAGCGAGTACGAAGAAGCCTGAGCGGCCTTTGCCCGGCTCCCCTCAAGTCATGCTTGCCGTCCAGGTCATCGAGATTCTTTGGACCAAGGCCACGCGAGGGGCGCCGCGTTCCAATGAGCGTGTGGCGCTGCCACGGGCCTTTCCGCTCGATGGCCAGCCTCGGACGTGTCTGGTCCAGCACTTCAAGATCGCAGAGTGGGATGACTTCCAACCGCGGCTATTGAAATCCGAAATGAAGGACCACGTTCCGGGCTCAGAAGACGTGCTGCGCATTTCGGCGATGCCCGATCAGGCGTTCTGCCTCGGAATTCTCGGGACACCAAGCGCTGGACAGCCCAAGCGCCATGCATTGCCGGGCGTCGTGCGCCTTCTGCCTGGAGAGTTTGCTCGCCTGGTCGTCAATGCGCGGCACACGACCTACTCGGGGCAGTATTACTCCGAGACCATCTACAACGTCGCCTGCGGCGATTCGGTGCCTGCGGATCGATTCCTCGCCGGGAATCCGGACCACGACGTCGACCTCAAGGCAAACCTCTTTTGACGGTGGGAAGGCGGCCCGCACGGCCTGCGTTCCCGCTGAAGGAATCCAATCATGGCCGTCTCCGTCTTCGACCTCTTCAAGATCGGCATCGGCGCGAGCAGCTCGCACACCGTCGGCCCCATGCGCGCCGCGCGGCTGTTCGGGCTGCGACTCCAGCGTGCCTGCCTGCACCACAGGATGGCGCACCGGTGCTCGACGACACCCAAGTCCCGGTTCTAGCCCTCGTGCGCCAACTGCACCTGGTCGCGGCCGGCCGCCTTGGCGGCATAGAGGGCCGTATCGGCGGTCTGCACCAGCAGCTCCGGGCGGCKGCCGGCGGCAGGGACTTCGGCCGCGAGCCCGATGCTGGCCGTGACATGACCCGTGGGGCTGGCCGGGTGCGGCAGCGCCCGCGCTCGCAACGCGGCGACGATGCGCTCGCCCAGCGCCTGCATCTGCATGGCGCCGGCACCGGGCACGATGAAGGCGAACTCCTCGCCGCCATAGCGGGCTACCAGCTCGCCGCTGCGCCGGCCGATGGTGTCGGTCAGCACGGCCGCAATCTGGCGCAGGCAGTCGTCGCCGGCGACATGACCCATGCTGTCGTTGTAGGCCTTGAACAGATCGGCGTCGAGCAGCCCCAGGCCGAGCGGCTGGCCGGCCCGCTGGGCTCGCGCCCACTCGGCGACGAGCACCGCATCGAAATGCCGCCGGTTGGCCAGCCCGGTCAGGCCGTCGGTCTGGCTCATCAATTCGAGCTGCCGGTTGGCCGCCTCCAGCGCCGCGGTGCGCTCCAGCACGCGCGCCTCCAACACGCGTTCGCTGTCGGTCAGTGCCTGCACGCGGGCTTGCTCGGCCTGCAGTGCGCGCGCCTGGGCCTGCTCCTTGTCGGCGCGCATGCGCGCGTAGCGGTCAGCCAGCGCCAGCGACAGCAGCAGCAGGTCGACCGCCGAGCCGGCCTGGGTGCCGGCGCTGGTGATCAGGTTGCTGGGCAGCACGCCCAGGTTGCGCATATGGCCCAGCAGCACGGCCACCAGCAGCACGCTGAAGGCCACGACGAAGAAGTAGGCACTGCGCTGGCGCTGCAACGTGCCGGTGATGCCGCAGGCCAGCAGCAGTGCGGCGGTCGTGGCGCTGCAGACGGCCCAGAACGGCGCCGTCTGCGCGAACCAGCCCATCAGCAACGGGATGAGCAGCACATTCAGCGCGATCAGCGCACGCAGCCCGAGGTCCAGCCGCGGCATGGTCTGCGGCGTGCGCAGCATGCGGCGCGAGAACATCATCAGCGCGATAGCCGCCACCGAGCCGGGCACGTTGACGCCGCGCTGCTGCCAGAAGGGGGCGTCCGGCCAAAGGAAGTTGGTGCCGATGCCGGTGAAGCAAGCCAGCGACGCCGCGATGCTGCCGGCGAACAGCACGTACCAACCGAACGACGCGTCGCGCAGCAGCAGGAAGATCACCAGGTTGTAGAGGCCCACGGCCAGCGCCAGCCCGAAGTACAGCATCTGCACGGCCAGCCGGCGCTGGTCGAAGTGCGGAAAGGCATCGGCGCGCCACAGTCGGGCCGGCACGATCAGCGAATTCGCGGACGCCACGCGCAGTACCAGCGTCCGGGTTTCGCCCGGGGCCAGCGTGACCGGCACGGCGAAGTTGCCACCCGGCCAGCGCCGCTGGGCAAAGGGGCGTTGGTAGCCGAGCTCATGCCTGATGGCGGTGCCGTCCGGCGCGAGCAGGCTCACGTCGAGGTATTGCAGCAGCGGATAGCTGATGTCCAGCATGGCCTGCACCGGCTGGCTGCCACCGTTGCGCAGCGGCAGGCGCAGCCAGACCGCGGCCCCGGTGTAGCCGAACGACACGGCCTCGCCGCCGGCCGTGCTGGGCTGCCAGTCGCCACGGGCCGCGGCTGCCAGATCCAGCTTGCGGTCTGGGTCCTGCAACAGCTCCCAGTGCGGCCCCAGCGCCAGCCCATCGGCCGGCAGGGCCYGCAGGTCGACACCACCCGCCCAGGCGACGCCCGACAGCAGCCACAACATCCCCGCCACCCACCACCGCCAGGCTTGCTGGCGCCCACCCAAACACCTCTTCAGCATGGGGCGGGAGTGTAGGCAGCGCCCGCACCCGCTCCGCTGAGAGGCTTCCACTCATTGCCCGAAAGGCCTCCCATGGCAGTCTCCGTCTTCGACCTCTTCAAGATCGGCATCGGCCCGAGCAGCTCGCACACGGTCGGGCCGATGCGCGCCGCGCGCCTGTTCGGCCTGCGGCTGCAGCACGACGGCCTGCTCGACAAGGTGGCCCGGGTGCAGGTCATCCTGTACGGCTCACTCGGCGCCACCGGCAAGGGTCACGGCAGCGACAAGGCCGTGCTGCTGGGCCTGGCCGGGCATGAGCCTGACACAGTGGACATCGAGGCCATCCCGGCCTTGATGGACACCATCCGCGCAGGCGACTTGAACCTGCTCGGCCAGCACAAGGTCGTTTTCGACGAAGCCAAGGACCTGGTCTTCAAGCGCCGCGAGACGCTGCCCTTCCACGCCAACGGCATGCGCTGCATCGCCTTCGACGCCGAAGGCAACGAGATCGCCAACCGCGTTTACTACTCCGTCGGCGGCGGCTTTGTCGTCAGCGACGAAGTGGCGGCCGACGGCAGCAAGCAGAAGGTGATCGCGCCCGACACGACGGTACTGCCCTACCCCTTCAAGTCCGGCGACGAGCTGCTGGAGCTGACCAAGCGCCACGGCATCTCCATCGCCGAGCTGATGCGGCGCAACGAATGCCATTGGCGCACCGAGGCCGAGATCGACGCCGGATTGATGAAGATCTGGGGCGTCATGCAGGCCTGCGTCACACGCGGCTGCAAGACCGAGGGCATCCTGCCCGGCGGCTTCAAGGTCAAGCGCCGCGCCGCGCAGCTGCACCGCGACCTGACGGCCAACCCCGAGGCCGCACTGCGCGATCCTCTGCAGGTGATGGACTGGGTCAACCTCTACGCGCTGGCCGTCAACGAGGAAAACGCCGCCGGCGGCCGCGTCGTCACGGCGCCCACCAACGGCGCGGCCGGCATCGTGCCCGCGGTGCTGCACTACTACACGCGCTTCGTGCACCATGCCAATGAACGCGGCGTCGTCGACTTCCTGCTGACCGCCGCAGCCATCGGCATCCTCTACAAGGAAAACGCGTCCATCAGCGGTGCCGAGGTCGGCTGCCAGGGTGAGGTCGGCGTGGCCTGCTCGATGGCTGCGGGTGCCCTCTGCCAGGTGATGGGCGGCACGCCCGAGCAGGTCGAGAACGCGGCCGAGATCGGCATGGAGCACCACCTGGGCCTGACCTGCGATCCGGTCGGCGGCCTGGTGCAGATCCCCTGCATCGAGCGCAATGCCATCGCCTCGGTCAAGGCCATCAACGCGGCGCGCATGGCGTTGCGCGGCGACGGCACCCACTTCGTCAGCCTGGACAAGGTCATCAAGACCATGCGCGACACCGGCGCCGACATGATGACCAAGTACAAGGAAACGGCCCGCGGCGGACTGGCGGTCAACATCGTCGAGTGCTGACGCCGCCATGTGCCTCGCTGCGTTCGCGCTGAACGCCCACCCGCGCTTCCCCCTCGTCATCGCCGCCAACCGCGACGAGTTTTTCGCTCGCGAGGCCGCGCCCATGGGTTGGTGGCCGGACCTGCCCGACATCCTCGCCGGCCGCGATCTCAGCGCCGGCGGCACCTGGTTTGGCCTGACGCGCGCCGGGCGTCTCGCGCTGCTGACCAATGTGCGCGAGCCGGGAAGGCAGATCGTCGATGCGCCGTCGCGCGGCGCCCTGGTCGTTGACTGGCTTGGCTCGTCCAGCGACGCTGACGATTTCGCGGCCGGGCTGGCACAGGGCTACAACGGTTTCAATCTCGTCACTGCCGATCTGGCCCGCAACGCCTGGCACTGGATCAGCAACCGTGCCTCCGCGCCGCTTGAACTGCGGCCCGGCATCCACGCGCTATCGAATGCCTCGCTTGACACGCCCTGGCCCAAGACCTTGGGCCTGTCGGAAGCGCTGGCCGAGGCGCTCGACAGCTCAACCTCGGTGCAGCAACTGGCAAGCCGGCTCTTCGCCGCGCTGGCCGACGCCACGCCGGCTCCGGACGCGGCCCTGCCCGACACCGGCGTCGGCCTGGCCCGGGAGCGCCTGCTGTCGCCCCGCTTCGTGCGCATGACCGACCCCGCGCAGCCCGGCGTTGCCGTCTACGGCACTCGTTGTGCGACCGTGCTGATCCGTGAGGCCAACGGTACTACCCACGTCATCGAGCGCAGCATCACGGCCGGCGGTGACTGGCTCCCGCCCGTCCACCACGAATTGAGCCGCTGGCCCTGACCCAGGCGCCGCTCAAGCTGATATACAGGCGGGCACTGCCGCTTCTCGCTGCCCGATGAAACCCTTGCCTCGCCTGTCGACCGCCCGTTGGACCGCGCTGGCCTGCATGCTCCTGGCCGGCTTTGTCGCGGTGCGCTGGTGCCTGCAACTGGATGTCGGCAGTTTCCTGCCCGGGCTGGCCGAGATCGGCATCGTGTCGTCGGTGCTGCTGCTGCTCGGCGGCGCCACGGCCTGGGTCATGGCCGGCTGGCGCAGCGGGCAAGCGCCAAGCGCTGCTGCCAGGCGCGCCGTGCAGGGCATGGCACTGCTGATGGCCGTGTTGCCAGCCTTGATGCTCATCGAGGCCGTGGGGGGCCTGTCCCTGGGTATCGACATCACCCGCCCCGGCGTGCTGCCGACGGCGCTGAGTCCTCACCCCGGCCGCATCTCACCCAATGGCTGCGTGGCCCTGCTGCTGCTGTTCGCCTGCCTGGGCCTGCTGGCCGGCCCGCCACGAACGCTGGCCCGGCGTTTGAGCGTGGTCGGCATCATCG
>NZ_JBFUMO010000341.1:0-6324 GCF_054049355.1 Roseateles sp. P5_E11
GGACATCGCCTTCTCGGCATCCTGCTTCGCGGTGGGGCTCGCGCACATCGCGCGGGCAGCTGCAGCAGTCCCGAACCAGCAGGTGCCGTCAAGCTCTTGTGCCCGCAAGACCAGAGCCCGTATGAGCGCCACCAGGTACAGGGCACGCCGGCGATTCAGTTGAGGTTCAAGGCGCTCTTCCGGATGGTCGGGTCGTTTTCTCGTTCCCAGGAAGACCCGCCAGAACTCGGGGTAGGCCTTGATCTTGAGCTCGAGGTCCGAGCAGATCTCCAGCGCCGCAGCTAGGTCTTCGCCACGAAGACTGAAGACGACGTGCAACGAGAAGATGTCGTGATGGCTATCCCGTTGAGAAAATCGATTGAACTCCTCGCCAATCAGCTCAAAGTAGGCGCGGCTCCATTCGCTCCATGCGTTGAAGCGAACCCGTCCCTCTGGCATCAGAGGCCAGGGAGGCGCGTCGCCCGAGGTCACAGATATTCCGAACACGGCACAGGTCATGCGGCATCGCCCGGTCGGTTTGCGCCGACAGTGGCACCCTCTCAAAGCGCTGGCAGTTTCCCATGTGGGTTCAGCTGCCTGCAGCCGCACAGCATGCGTCCGTGCCCCGAAGCTCATAGGACTCGCGCCACGCCCGCTGCTGCGTGCGCACAACGCGTCCGTTGCTTCCAGTCCATCGCGGTGTTAGCCTTCGGCCCCCATGAAGCAGCTCCTGATTTCTCAACGCGCTCAAGCCGCATCGACGACCCGCTTTGCCGCGGTGGATTCGCTGCGCGCGGCGTATGACGCAGCACTGCTTCCCTAGAGCCATTCCATCCGGAGGCTCGGCCTCCTGAGTTCAACGAAACCCGGTAGGCCACAAGCCACCGGGTTTTGTTTTTTCCGCCCTCCATTGGAGACCCAGGCCATGAGCCTCGATCGAGATTCGTCCGCATTCCTCGCCGCACGCACTGCCAGCAGCGCGTTGCTGTGCGTCCTCTTCGTGGAGTGGTCCGTGTAGACCCCTCCGGGCCTGCGTGTGCCTGGAGGTCCATCCTTCAGGCGAATTCAAAAAGCCTGCCGGGTGGCCCACACCCCGCAGGCTTTTTTGTTTTTCCGTCCGCGCAAGCGGGCACACCAGGTCTGGCGCGCGCGCCGACAACCCCGCCGACAAGTCCACCTGGCCAGTGGACGGCATTGGCACTTTCAAACTCACCTTCAAACTGGAGAACCCATCATGAACACCAAGGTTCATGTCAACGTTGGCACCATCGGACACGTCGACCACGGCAAGACGACCCTGACCGCTGCTCTCACCTCCGTGCAGGCCGCACGTTTCGGCGGCCGCGCTCTGTCCTATGGGCAGATCGACAACGCCAAGGAAGAGCGCGAGCGCGGCATCACGATCAACACCTCGCACGTCGAGTACGAGTCGGACACGCGCCACTACGCCCACATCGACTGCCCGGGCCACGCTGACTACATCAAGAACATGATCACCGGCGCCTCGCAGATGGACGGCGCCATCCTGCTGGTCGACGGCACCGAAGGCGCCGCCCGCCAGACCATCGAGCACGTGCTCCTGGCTCGCCAGGTGAACGTGGGCCACATGGTGGTGTTCGTGAACAAGATGGACCTGGTGCCCGAGAGCGACCGTGCCGACATCGCCGAGCTGATCGAGATGGAGATCGGCGCCCTGCTGGCCACCCATGGCTACACGGAGCCCGCCTTTGTCTTCGGCAGCGCGATGAAGGCGCTGGCCGCCGCTGAACGTGGCGAGCTGGATGGCCCGGACGTGCAATGCATCGTCGAGCTGGTGAACGCACTGGACTCGCGCATCCCTGACCCGGTGCGCGACTACGCCAGCCCGTTCATGATGCCCGTCGAGGCCGTGCACACTATCGCGGGCCGCGGCACCGTCATCAGCGGCCGTGTCGAGCGCGGCGTGATCCGCGTCGGCGACTCGCTGGAGATCGTCGGCCTCAGCTCGGCTGGTGACGACCCTGTCGTGGTCACCGGCGTGCAGTCCTTCCACAAGGACGTGGCCGAAGGTCGTGCCGGTATGAACGTGGGCCTGCTGCTGCGCGGCGTCAAGCGTGACGACGTCGTGCGCGGCCAGGTCGTGGTGAAGCCCGGCGCGCTGAAGCCCTACCGCACGGGGCGCGCCCAGATCTTCGTCCTCAGCAAGGAAGAAGGCGGCCGCCACACCCCGTTCGGCTCCGGCTACCAGCCGCAGTTCTTCTTCGGCCCTACCGATGTGACCGGCGTTATCAGCGTCGACGCCGATGCCGGCGTTGTCGAACCCGGCGCGCAGGCTCTGATCAGCTTCGAGCTGAACAAGCCGGTCGCGATCGAGAACGGCATGCGCTTCGCCATGCGTGAAGGCGGCAAGACCGTCGGCGCTGGCATCGTGACCGAAGTGCTCGCCTGAAAGGCTGAGCCTTCCCCGCCCCTGTTGCTTGCTTGTCGGGTAGCAGGGGCTTTCTTGTTTGTTGGGGGGCGTGGGAGCGACTCAGGTAGAGCGGTCGCTCGGCTGGCTTTCGGCACATCAATCTGCTTGCCACCGATTCCGGAAAATGTGGCGTCCGCCCTGGTACCACTGTGAGCGGCTGGCAGCTAAGCTGCTTGCAAAAGAGCCCAAGGGAGGGAACATGCGCGCAACGAGCATCCGACTGCAAAACTTCAGGTCCTTCGCGGACACGCAGGAGATTCCGCTTAGTCCGATCACGGTGTTAATCGGCAAGAACAACACGGGGAAGTCGAGCATCATCCGCGGCTTGCATCTAATGCAGCACGGGCTTGACCCATATCCAGATGTCCGCCTTGGGGAATCTCAGGCCTCAATTTTTGTGAGGTTGGAGGGCCAGCACGAGCACTGGGGACTGCGCGTTGGACGTCCCGCTGTCTCTTCGTCGTTGACCATGGTCTTCACTGATGGAGAGAGTAAGTCGGAACAATCCACTCTGACCATTGACGGAAATCCATCGGGACTGAAAGGTGACACCCGCTTCCCGAACAAGGAACCCAACCATCTCGTAGTGCCGATCTTGGCCAGGAGAAAGGCTGGTCAATACAGCGAAGAGGTTCGGCAGCACACCGCAACCAATGTTGCGCTGGACCAGAGCAGCCTAGCCGCGAAGCTGGCCCGGGTATCAGTCCGTGGATATCCCGGACATCAACAGTTCGCCGACGCCTGCTATGAGCTGCTCGGATTCCACGTTGGCCCGATCTTGTCGCCGAATGGTCAGAGGCCTGGAGCCTATCTGCCGAGCGGAGCCACTCTTCCGATGGACCAGATGGGGGAGGGGGTTTCCAACATCGTCCACATGCTGGCCAACCTGGCGGTCTCGCAAGACAAGATATTGCTGATCGAGGAACCGGAGAACGACCTGCACCCAGGCGCGCTGAAGGCACTGCTAGATCTCATCATCGTGTCTTCAGTGCGGAATCAGTTCGTAATCTCGACTCACTCCAACATCGTAGTTAGGCATCTGTGCGCGGCGCCGCGCAGTACTCTGCTTCGTGTAACGGCTGAGGAGGGCATCCTTCCGACGACGTCTAAGGTTGAGGTCGTGGCGCACACAGCGACGGCCCGCATCGCAGTCCTAGAGGACCTAGGCTACTCGTTCGCCGACTTCGATTTGTGGTCGGGCTGGTTGATCCTGGAGGAAGCGTCCGCGGAGACCCTCATTGGAAAGTTTCTCATCCCGTGGTTCGCGCCCGGACTGAAGGGGAAGCTTCGAACGGTGTCCGCCGCGGGCGTGAACAGGGTCGATGCCAAAGTGGACGACTTCCACCGACTGATGGTCTTCCTGCACTTGCAGAGCGCATATGAGGGCAAGGCGTGGGTACGGGTTGACGGCGACTCGGCCGGGCAGGCAGTGGTGGAGAGGCTTCGTGAGAAGCACAAGACCTGGAGAGAAGACCAGATTCGGTGCTTCGACCGGGATCAGTTCGAGAGGTACTACCCGGCGCATTTCAGCGACCAGATCGACCAGGCGCTCGATGTCAAGGATCCGGAAGCCAGGCGACAGGAAAAGGACAAACTGCGTCAAAGGGTCGTCGACTGGCTTGTGGCCAACGAGGCCGCTGGAAAAACTGCTCTCGCGGAGTCGGCTAAGACAGTTATCACCCAGTTGCAGGCTATCGAAAAGCAACTGGCAGGGTGATGACACCGAAAGTTCTGCGTGGTTGTTCATTTTTCCGTCGGCGCCAGCAAACCTGACCGACGTACTTCATCAGCCCGCGGATATCACATCGATCAAGCTCAGCGGCTCCTGATCAATCAGACCGGGCCTGCTCGATCCCAGCATCTCGTTTGTCGCCGGGCACTTCACAACCTTCATGCACCCTCGGAGGCCTTCATGTCGCTACTCTGGGGGAATCGGCAACGCCGGACGAACCAACTCATACGGGCGTTGGCGCCTGGAATCCTTCAGCAGGCTCCGCCTGATTCGCAGAGGCTTTTCGCGCTCTGCCGCCTGACGTGGATCACTGCTGCCTATGACGAGATCAGTGAAACATACGTCAGTCGACTCAAGATCCCCGCCCTTGGTGACGCGCTGGAAGAGGACTTTTCCCATCTGTCCATCGACTCCGTCGCCACGGCCGTCGCACGGCAACTGGGCGATCAACAGCTAGCGGAAGTCGTAAGAAGTCACACCGGCTTCACCAATTTCTATCGAGCCTATAGAAACTCGGCGCGTGGTTGGATGGAGGCCAATGTCGCTGCCGTTGCGATGATCTTTAGGCGCGCCTTTGCGCTTACAGACGATGTTGAGGCCGAGACATTGGCCCGAGACATCGCCGCACTGCCGGGCATCCCCAAGGCAAATCACCCGGAACAGTTGATGCGGCCGGAGTACTTGCTAACACCCGTGTGCTTTGCGCTCGACCCACGCCTGCGATTCCCAATCATCAATGGAGCGCCGCGTGTCAGGTCCCTGCTTCGGCGGGTTGGAGTGACAGATCACTCGATCGCCAATCAAGTACGGGCATTGGTTGCCCTGATCGGACGCGACGGAATCGAGGATGCGGCCGACCTCGATCAACTTGGTCTTGCCGAACTGATCGACATCGGTAGGCCAACACACGAATCTCCGCGGAGTTTGCTGCAGCCGGTGCCCGAGGAAGGAGATGCGCTTCCCCTGAAAGATGAGGAGGACATTCGCCGCCTGCAGCAGGCGTTGGACGTGGTGCAGCGCCGCGTTCACAACCGGATGACTAACGATCTGCGCACAGCGCTCGCGAGATGGAACGTCTTCGAGGGGCGGCGCGCGGACTGCCGCTATGACGTGCTGGTTGGCGACTACGACGGCAACAAAAATGATCTTCTGCTAGAAGTGAAAAGCACTGTCGATGCAGCACAAGTTCGCATGGCAATTGGTCAGGTGTTCAGCTACTGGCATCGCCTTTCAGGGCCGACCGACGATTGCCATGTCGCCATAGTCCTACCTGAGCGTCCAGATGTAGCAACTGCGGAGCTGCTGCATTGGCTGGAGATCGGGTTGCTATGGTTCGAGGATCGGCAGCTTCGTACCGGCACTGAATGGTTACGGTTGTTCGTCGCCGAATGCCTGCCAGTCGCGTGACGCGGTAGCTGATCTGGACGTGCAATGCCGAGTTTTCGTCTGCCAGCAGCAGAATGCTATTCCTTGGTCAGCACTTGCAGATTCGTTGCCTCTACAAAGTTGATTCCCCAGTATCGATTGACGGATAGCATTTTGAATTCGTCAAGCAGTCGAGCGCCTTCTAAGACCCTTGTCATCATGTCTGCGGCGTCTTTGACTCCAAGCGCTGTGTGGATGTCTCGACGAATATCGGGGTCAGTCGCCTTCATAAAGAGCGGCAGGCCCCCAGTCTCAGCTTTGTACACGCCAGTTCGCGGAGCCCAATAGCGCGTGCCGCCGTTTACCTCCCGCTCGTTGGCGTGAACTACCCCATCAAGAGCTAACAGAAAGTCTGCTTGCACCATATCGGCGAACGAAGTGTGCTCGGGCGAGCAGCGCTCTTTCAGCATGTCCGCTGTCAAGCTAGCGCGGTTCAGCTTCAGGCGATAGTTCCGATGCTCGTCTATGGACGGCATGAATGCATCGAACGCGTTGATGTCCGCGGCCTTCCTTCCGGAATGGTCCGTGCGCAGGACAAACGGGTACTTGCACAGCGCCCGAAGGCACTTCCAACGCTCATGCCGGATAAGCGCCGCCGTTATCAGCAACACCGACTCAAGCGCGAAGAACCGGTAGAGGTCTGACCAGCCGTCAACGTAGGTGCCGTCCGTGAGCGGCGGGCCGAACTTTTGGCCCAGCGACTCAAGCAAGAGAAAGCACGCTTTGAGCGCCTTCGGAT
>NZ_JBFUMO010000342.1:0-6319 GCF_054049355.1 Roseateles sp. P5_E11
CCTGCTCACACGGCTCGGCGGGCAAGTTCATCGCCCCGGCGCGCTACGACTATCTGGACGTCATCCTGCGCCGCCTGGCCGAGGTGGGGGGCACGCACCTGCACATCGGCATGCTGCCCGGCCCCGTCATCGACGCCTTTCGCGACCGGCTGACCGGCGCCGGCGTTGACCCGGCGCGCTTCCAATACCAACCGCCGGTGCGCAGCCTCTGGAACCATCTGCGCGACGGCGATGTCGACCTGTGCATCTCGTCCTTTCCCTTTCAGGGGGCCAAAGGCCTGGTCGAAACCCAGGGCGCGGGCCTGCCGGTGCTGATCCAGCAGAGCACGCTGTCCAAACACCACTCCACGCGCGACCTCATCTACGAGGAAGCACTGTGGTGGGAAACGCCGGACGACTTCATCCGCGTGCTGGCCGCGCAGACGCCTGAGTCCCTGGCCGAGCAGTCCCGGGCCTCGCGCCGCTTCTACGAGCAATGGCACCACCCGCGCGAGCTGGCCTATGCGCTCAACAACGCCCGCCGCACGGCTCCCTGCCCACCGGTGCGCAACCCGCCTTGCGACACGCTGGCCCTCTACCTTCGCTAGCCCCTCGTGATCGACCTCGTCTGCGCCACCCGCTGCACGCCCGATGAGTTCTGGGGCAAGTCCGCCCTGGGCCTGTCGCTGCGCCGCATGACCCATGACGACCGCCTGCTGCCCCGCGTCTATTTCGAAAACAGCCGCGGCCTGCCCATCCTCTACAACGAGCGCATCGCTGCGGCCGACGCGGCGCCAGTCTTGGCCTTCATCCACGACGATGTCTGGCTGGATGACTACTTCTTCTACGAGCATGTGATGGCGGCCCTGCACGCCTTTGACGTCATCGGCGTCGCCGGCAACAAGCGCCGCGCGCCGATGCAGCCGTCCTGGGCCTTCCCGACCACCAAGTTCGAATGGGACGACCGCGCCAACCTCAGTGGCATCGTCTCCCACGGTACCGGCCCCTTCGGCCAGATCTCGGCCTTCGGGCCCGTGCCGGCGGAATGCGAACTGCTGGATGGCGTGCTGCTTGCCGCCAGGCGCGACACGCTGCGTGCCAGGCAGGTGGGCTTTGACGAGCGCTTTGACTTCCACTTCTACGACATGGACTTCTGCCGCAGCGCCCGCACCGCCGGCCTGCGCCTGGCCACCTGGCCGATCGCCATCACCCACCAGAGCGAGGGTGGCTTCGGCTCGAACGGCTGGATCGAGAACTACAAGAAGTACATCGGCAAGTGGGGCGAGTAGGCCCGCTCAGGCTTCGAGAGAGATCTCTCGACGGCCCGTGCCCCTGAGTCTGCGCGGCGAGCAGCCGAATTCGCGACGGAAGGCCTTGTTGAAATTTGACAGGTCGGCCCAGCCGGTGTCGTAGGCCACATCCGTCACCGGCCGGCGGGTGTCGCGCAGCAGGCTCAACGCATGCATCAGCCTCGTGCGCATCAGGTACTGGTGCGGCGTCACGCCGATGGACTGGCGAAACACGCGCAGCAGRTGGAAAGGGCTGAGGCCGGCGACCTGGGCCACCTCATCAAGGGTCAGCGCCTCGGCGCTGCGTGTCTCGATGCAATGCGCTGCCGCGCGGGCACGCTCATCCTGTCGTGGCAAGGCGGCCGGGGCTTCGCCATCGATCAGGGCGCGATGCACCTGCGACACGATGGCCAGGGTGGCTTCCTCCAGCGCGAAACCCTCGTCGCCGCCAGTGTCCAGCCCCTGGAAGAGGGCGGCGACCCGCGGCAGCGGCGGCAGGCAGGCCCGTGAGAAGCGATTCGCCGCCTTGGCGACACCGAGGGCGCCCAGCGTTTGCTCGAGCAGGTCTGGCGACAGTGACAGCACCGTGCAGTCGTCACCCGAGCCATCACTGTCCTCGTGCGAGCAGGCATAGCCCTCGCCGACATTGCCCAGCATCAACCAGCCGGCGTTGAGCAGGGCGCCACCGGCCCGCGTGCGATAGGTGAACTGGCCGCGGTCCACCAGCGTGATCGAGAAGGCCGGATGCTCCTCGTCGACCGCCCGCTCGCCCCGGCCGGCGCGGCACTGGCAATGCATCAGCCGCAGCCCGGCACCGCGCTGCAGCGGGCGGTAGCGGCGCTCGGCCTCGGCCGGGGAGTGCGGGGGCAGGGACATCGGCGCATCGTAGGAGGGCGGATGTGCAGAAGCTGTCAGCAGGCATCGCAGTTTTTGCCAAGTTTTCTGCGGCGGCCTTCCCTAGGCTGCGTGCCATGAAAAACCTCCTCACCCTCCTCTCTCGCTCCGTCTGGCTGGCCGCACTCGCCACGGCACCCGCCTTCGCCGCCGACCACCTCGACACGCCCACCGTCATCGCCGACCCGGCTGCGGACATTGGCGATCTCTTCGCCTGGACCTCGGCTGACGGCAAGCGGCTCAATCTCGTCATGGACATCGTCGGCAAACGCTTTTCCGACCAGGTCCAGTATGTTTTCCACGTCGACAGCGGCCAGGCCCTGGGCCGCACCTCGGCCACCACCCGCCTGGTCTGCCAGTTCGACGCCGCGGGCGCCGCCAGTTGCTGGGCCGGCCGCGCCGATCGCCTGCAGGGCGACGTCAGCAGCCCACAGGGCCTGGCAGGTCGGGGCGGGCGCTTTCGCGTCTTCGCCGGCCTGCGCGACGACCCCTACTTCAACAACGTGCGCGGCACGCGCAGCGCCTTGAATGCCGCTGGTGCTGCCATCCAGGCTGGCCAGGCACCGCAGGACGCCAGCGGCTTTCGCCGCTTCGATGCCGAGACGCTCAAACGCCTTCCCCAGCTCTGGGGCCAAACTCAGGGCGGCCCGGCGCGCAACTTCCTGGCGGGGTGGACGACCTCGGCCATCGTTGTCTCGGTTGACCTCGACCTCGTCAAAACCGGCGGCCCGCTGCTGGCCGTGTGGGGCCGCAGCGAGCGCCGCCAGCTCGCGCCGGCCAATGAACCACCGCCGCCCGGCGCACCCATCGACCGCATGGGCCGCGCGCTGACCGGCAACGCCCTGCTGGCCACCGTCGGCGAGGAAGACATCGCCAACCTGCTGAAGGAGGCCTACAACCGCGCCGACCCCGCCGGCTGGCCAGGCTTTGCCACCGAGATCGGCCGCAACCTGGCGCTGTATGACAGCTTCGATGGCGTGGCCGGCAACCAGTGGCTGGCCGATGCGCAGGACGCGACGCCCGGTCGCTACAAGCGCTTGGCCGAGCTGCTGGCCGACGACCGCCTCTGGGTCGACAGCCGGCAGACGCGCTGCCTGCATTACCTCGCCGTCGAGCGCAGCGCCTTGGGGGCGCCGCCACTGGCGGACTGCGGTGGTCGCACGCCGCTGCAGAACGTCAATGCCGTGTTCCGCTCGCTGCTGATCCGCGGCACGCCAGATGTCGCCGACGACGGTGTCACGCAGGACGACCACGAGCACTCCACCACAGCTTTCCCCTTCCTGTCCGCGCCATGAACCGCAACACGCTTGTCGCCCTGGCCATTGCCGTTCTCTCAGGGTGCGCCGCGCCGCCAGCCACCACCACCCTGGGCAGCATCGCGCTGATCAATCTTGACGACCAGCTGCGGCGCCAAGCCGACGATCCAGCAGCGCTCGACCTGTGGCTGCTGCGCCTGCAGTTCCTGGCGGACTACCGTGTGCTGGACCGCGCCGCCGATTTGACCGAGGTGAGGGCCGGCAGTGCCGCAGACCACCTGCAGCGGGCCCGGGCCCGCATGGCCGCCCACCGCTTTGCCGACGCGCAAGCGGACCTCGACGCCGCTGGCGCAACGCCTGCCCAGCGTGCTGCGTTGCTGGTGGCCACTGGCCGTGCCGCAGAAGCCTTGCCCGCGTTGCATGCTGAGGCTGAACGCCGGCCCGGCTTTGCCAGCCACTGCGCGCTGGCCCGCGGCGTGGCCGCCGTCGGTCGCCTGGAGGAAGCCGACCGGCTTTATGCCCGGGCCCTGCGCGAGCTGGACACGACCTTGCCCTTTCCGGCCGCCGCCGTTGCCTTCGCTCGCGGCCTGATGTGGTCCGAGCAGGGCGGCGACCCGGCGCGGGGTGCGGCCTTCTACGCCGAGGCCCTGCGGCTGCTGCCCGACTACGCGGCGGCCGGCATCCACCTCGCCGAGATCGAGCTGGCGCGCGGCAATGAGGCCGCGGCAGAGGCCCGGCTGCTGCATGTCGTCATTCACACCGATGAGCCCGAGGCCATGGCGCTGCTGGGAGCGCTGCATGCGCGCCAGGGCGAGGTGGCACGTGGCCTGGATGAGATCGACGGGGCACGCCGCCGTTTTGAGGCTCTGCTGGCCCGCCATCCCGCGGCCTTCGCCGACCATGTGGCCGAGTTCTACCTCGGCGTGGGCCGCGACCCGCAACGCGCTTGGACCTGGGCCCAGGCCAATCTGCGCGAACGCCCGACGCGGCGCGCCTACGAGCTGGCCATCCGCGCGGCCGAAGCGATGGGCCGCACGGGCGAGTCCCTTGCCCTGCGTCAGCAAATGGACGCCCGTCACGCACCGCGGGCCGCCTAGGCTCGAATGTCAACGAAGGAATTTACATGCTCAGGCTCTACGGCTTCTCCAAGGTCAATGCCGGCGCGCGAGGCCACACCCGCGACCTGCGTGTGCTGTGGGCGCTCGAGGAGATGCAACTGCCCTTCGAGATCGCCGGCATGGACCACCCGGCGCACGACCTGAACACCGATGCCTATCGCCGGCTCAGCCCCTTCGAGCAGATCCCCGCCATCGACGACGACGGGCTGATGCTGTCCGAATCTGCCGCCATCCTTGTCCACCTGGCAAAGAAGTCAGGTCGGCTGATTCCTGCCGGTGGCACCGGCGAGGCCCAGGTGCTGCGCTGGTGTTTTGCCGCGATGAACACGGTCGAGCCGCCGATGCTCGCTTTGATGGTGCTCGACTGGACAGCGGACGGCAGCTGCGGCAAGCACCGCGAGTTCCTGGTGGGCTGGGTACACCGGGTGTTGACGAACCTCGAACGCTGGCTCGCCGGCCGCGAGTTCGTCGCGACCGAGGCATTCACCATCGCCGACATCCTGATGGCGCATGTGCTCGTTTCGGGCATCAAGGACCAGGCATTGATGACACCCTATGCGGGCCTCGCGGCCTATCGGGACCGCTGCCTGGCCCGGCCTGCTTGGAAACGGACCCAGGAGGCCTACTTCGCGCGGGTTGAGGCGGGGTAGAACCGCCGCCGGCAGCGCTTGGGACCCGGCAACCTCGCTTGCGCCGGCATGATGGCTGACACTCCGCTTGAACCCGCTCGCCCAGGCGTGCGGCTCGGCCTCAACGCCAGATATCAACCAGAGACATCCACTTGCGCCTCCAGTCCGTGCCTCTCCATGCCCGTGCCATTGCACTCACCGCGTCCATGCTGGCAAGCAGCGCCCTGGCGCAAACGCCCGCGGCGCATGGCACCACGCAGAAGAACGACCCCTTCGTCGCCCAGGCCGAAGCTGCCTATGTGAACCATTTGGCGGCCGAGAAGGCGGGTGACGTGGCTCTCTACAAGCAGACCCGGGCCAAGGGCGCCATCGATGAGACGGTGGCCAACCTGCGCCAGCGCGGGGCCTCCGAAAAGGACTTGTCCGCCGCCCTGAAGCGCGGGGCGCCGTACTCCACGTCGCTGGACGGCTACCGCTTCCTCAAGGCCGACGGCGTGGGTGGCGCGGGGCGGCTGTTCTATCGCAAGGATTGGAAGAACGGCGACATGGAGATGGTGGACTTCCTGGGCTACGTCACCCGCTGGGAGGACGGTCGCTGGAAGGTGGACTGCGTCATCAACGCCACCGGCACCAAGCTGGGCATGGGCTCGGCCGGCAAACTGCAGGAGCGCACGGTGGATGAGGTGACCGAGCATCGGTGCCTGGCGTTGAAGTGAGGCTGGGTCAGTCGGTGGCACTTCCGCTCCTGGCCGGGTCCGTGAGTTGACGTCGCCGCCCGGAAGCCGCCTGTCGTAGCGCGGGAGAGAATCGCAGTCTGGACTGCCCCTGGTCGGCTGGACAGCCAATCCCTATCCACAGCTGTGCCGTCAGACCGCTCATGACCGACGCTCAATACACGATCTTGCCGCAGTGGCCCAACGCTTATCCGGCCAGCGGCGCCAGCGCCACCCTGAAACTCCTCAACGAGGATTTCATCGTGACCGAACTGCCGCTGCAGCAGCCCTGCGGTGAGGGCGAACACATCTGGCTGGACATCGAAAAGAACGGTGCCAACACCGCCTTCGTCGCCCAGCAGCTGGCCGAGGCCGCTGGCGTTCAAGAAAGGGATGTGGGCTATGCCGGCCTCAAGGACCGCTACGCCATCACCCGTCAGT
>NZ_JBFUMO010000343.1:0-6311 GCF_054049355.1 Roseateles sp. P5_E11
CAGCGATACTCCAAACCATTCCTGGGCTGCCTTCAAAGAAGTCTGCCATCCAAAGCATTGCTTTCTTCAGCGACGCCCCCTCGCCATTGCGCATACCGTCGGCTATTGCCACCAACAGACTTCCACCGATTGCGCATGCGTAGTTTCGTATCGCAGACTTGAACGGACTTGTTGGCATTGAGTTCCTTCACGAAGAACTGCGAAAACGGCAGGTTTTGGCACCGAAGCCATCTCACGCAAAGCGGATGACCGCCTACGCATTGCGCCAGCCTCCTGGTAATAGGCCCAAGAGCGATGCCCTAGGATTTGATTCGCAGTCGATAGACCGCGCAATCGGTGCATTGAGCCGCTGCCCCCAAGATTGATGACGCTGGCAGCTGCCGAGACCTTGCGAGCGCCGGTTTATGGCTGACTCCGCGGACGCTTTGCGGTCATCAACTAGCTTGAGAGTGCTTCCGGCTTATGCGCGCCGGATTTCAGCAGTCGCCAAGTGATCAACGCTAGGCGCACGGAAGCGGCGCGCCCCGCACTCTGCCCGAATCCAGATGGTCAGCCAGATTCCAACCCCGGCAGCGTCGCGAAATACCGCTTCAACGCCTCGATCGCCACCCTCACCTTGGCCGGCTCGCCCTCGCGCTTAGGCGTGACGGCCACCACCGGCATCGGCATGAAGCGCCATTGCGGCAGCAGGCGCACCAAGGTGCCGCGGGATAGCTGGGCCAGCACGTCCGCATAGCCAAGGCGGGCGATCCCCAGACCCTGCTCGCACATCTGCTGCAGGGCCACGTGGTTGTTGCTGGCGATGCGCACGGGCACCTGCAGACGCTGGCTTTCGCCACTGGCGCCGTGCAGCAGCAGGGCAATGGCCGGCGCGGCGTCGCCGGCGTCCTGCGTCTC
Organism: Roseateles sp. P5_E11; assembly: GCF_054049355.1. Classification (NCBI taxonomy): domain Bacteria; kingdom Pseudomonadati; phylum Pseudomonadota; class Betaproteobacteria; order Burkholderiales; family Sphaerotilaceae; genus Roseateles; species Roseateles sp. P5_E11. The sequence goes on from NZ_JBFUMO010000343.1 coordinate 898, forward strand.
GGCGGCCCAGGCCAGCCAGTCGAAACCGGGCAGATCGGCGGGCGTCGCAGGTTGTCCATGGCGCTCGACATAGGCGGGCGCGGCGCACAGCACCATCTCGACCTCGCACAGTGGCCGCGCCAGCCAGTTGGAATCGGCGAGCTGGCCGACGCGCACCGCGATGTCGATGCGGGCATCGATGAGGTCGATCATGGCGTCGTCCACCAGCAGGCGCAGCCGCAGCTGCGGCGACTGGGCCAGCACCGGCGCCAGGGCCTGGGCGATATGGGCCGCAAAGCCCACCGGTGCGGCGACGCGCAACTCACCGCTGGGCGCATCGCGCGCCTGGGCCAGCGATTCGGCCGCCGCGCGAGCCGCCTCGACGAGGCGCAGGCAATGCGGGTAGCAGCGCTCGCCGGCCTCGGTCAGCGCGAGCTTGCGTGTCGAGCGGTGCAGCAACGTGACGCCCATCTGGCGCTCCAGCGTGCGCAGCGTCTGGCTGACAGCCGAAGCGCTCATGCCCAGACGCCGCCCGGCCGCGCTCATGGAGCCGGCGGCGACCGTTTCGGCAAATACGGCAAAGGGCTTGAGCTCGTCCATCCTTAAGCACCACTTCAAGGTCTTGGCGATTTTTACCGTCTTATCGCCGGATCGTGAAGCCCATATCGTTCATCCATCGCTTTCAATCCTTTGGAGAACCTCATGAACATCGCTCTCATCGGCGCCACCGGATTCGTTGGCACTGCCGTCCTCGCCGAGCTGCTGCAACGCGGCCACCAGGTCACCGCCCTCGTGCGCGACCCCGCCAAGCTGGAAGCGCGCCCGGGGCTGACCGCCGTCGTTGGCGACGCTTACGACGCCGAGGCCGTCGCGACCGCCGTGCGCGGTCACGACGCCGTCGTGTCGGCCTTCAACCCGGGCTGGAACGAGGCCGAGCTCTACGACAAGTTCCTGCGCGGCGCGACCGCCATCACGCAGGGCGTGGAAGCCAGCGGCGTCAAGCGCCTGCTCGTCGTCGGTGGCGCGGGCAGCTTGTTCGTCGCACCCGGCGTGCAACTGGTCGACACGCCGGACTTCGCCAGCCATGTGCCGGCCAACATCGTCCCCGGCGCCCGTGCGGCGCGTGACCACCTGACCGCCCTGCGCGGCAACACCCAGCTGGACTGGACCTTGCTGAGCCCGCCGGCCCTGCTGGCCCCGGGCGAGCGCAGCGGCAACTACCGCGTCGGCGGCGAGCAGCTGCTGATGGCGGGTGACGCCCCCGCCGGCATCACGGTGGCCGACCTGGCCGTGGCCATCGCCGACGAGATCGAGCAGCCGCGCCATCTGCGCGCGCGCTTCACCGTCGCCGCGCCGCTCTGAGGCCGTCAGCGCGGCAGTTGCCGCGCCAGCAGCGCGACGACCCAATCGATGAAGACCCGCAGCCGCGCGCTGACATGGGGGTTGGGCCGGTAGGCCAGGTACAGCGGCATTGGCGCGAGGCGCCAGTCCTCGAAGACGGGCCGCAACTCACCGGCGGCGACGTGCGCATCGGCCATGTAGCGCGGCAACCAGAGCAGGCCGATGCCGGCCAGCCCGGCGGCGAGGTAGGCATTGCCGTCGTCCACCGTCAGCGTGGCTCGGCCGGCGACTTCCACGGTCTCGTCGCCACGCGTCATCGTGTAGGCCAGCGGGCGGCCTGCGCGGGCGCCGCGATAGCCCACGACGCGGTGGTGCGTGCCCTCCAGCTCGCGCGGGTGGGATGGCACGCCGGCGCGCGCCAGGTACGCCGGTGCCGCAAACACGCCGAGTTGCAGCTCGCCGACACGGCGCGCCACGAGCGAGGGGTCGGCCAGCTCGCCGCCACGCACGACGCAGTCCACGTTGTCGCCGATCAAATCCACGAAGCGGTCGCTGACGCCAAGCTCCAATTCCAGCTCCGGGTAGCGCGCGTGAAAGCCCGGCAGGGCCGGCACCAGCACCAGCCGCGCCAGCGGGCTGGGCACGTCGACACGCAGGCGCCCGCGCGGCACGCCCGATGCGCCGGCGAGGCTGCTCTCCACCTCGTCCAGCTCGGCCAACAGGCGCACCGCCTGCGCGTAGTAGGCGGCACCGTCCGCGGTGGCTTGCACGCGCCGCGTGCTGCGGTTCAGCAAGCGCACGCGCAGCCGCGCCTCCAGCTCCTGCACCAGCTGGGTCACCCGCGTGCGGCTGAGCTGCAGCGCCTCGGCCGCCTTGGTGAAGCTGCCCGCCTCCACCACTCGCACGAACGCCTGCATGGCATCGAAGCGGTCCATCGCGCCCTCCTTGGGTCGCGATTGTCCAGTGCGGCAAAACAGTGGTGTCCGCCGCAGCGTCTAGCTCGAAAAAGAGCCGTTGCCTAGAGTGCAGTCATCGTTTTCTTACGGAGATTGCCATGACCCGACGCGACGTCGTCTTCCCCGCCGGCCGCCAGGCCCTGTACGAGCACAACCGCTATTCACCGGCGGTGCGCGCCAACGGCCTGCTGTTCGTGTCGGGCCAGGTGGGCAGCCGGCCCGATGGCTCACCCGAACCCGACCTCGAGACCCAGGTGCGGCTGGCGTTCGACAACCTCAACGCCGTGCTCGCCGCCGCCGGCTGCAGCTTCGACGACGTCCAGGACGTGACCGTCTACATCGTCGACCCCGAGGCCAACTTCGAGAGGATCTGGGCCATCGTGCCCGAGTATTGGGGTGAGGCGCCCTACCCCACGCTGACCGGCATCGGTGTGACCTGGCTGTACGGCTTCAAGTTCGAGATCAAGGTGGTGGCCAAGCTGCCGGAAGCTGCGCAGGCGGTTTAGGCTTGCGCCTTTGCCTACCGTCCGAGCGGCCCATGAACCCCGTCCTCATCGAAGTCCTACGCGGCAGCACCGTCGAGTCCCGCCATGCCGGCGCCCTGGCCATCGTCGACGCCTCGGGCGCCGTGCACACGGCCCTGGGCGATATCGACCGGCCCATCTTCCCGCGCTCGGCAGTCAAGCTGCTGCAGGCTCTGCCGCTGGTGGCAAGCGGCGGGGCCGAAGCCTTCTCGTTGACGGATGCTGAGCTCGCGCTGGCCTGCGCCTCGCACAGCGGCGAGCCCGAGCATGTGGCGACGGCCGCCGGCGTGCTGGCCAAGTTGGGGCTGACGGCCGACGCGCTGGAATGCGGCACGCAATGGCCCAGCCGCGAGCCGGTGCTGCGCGGCATGGCGGCGCGCGGCGAGGTCGCGACGCCGCTGCACAACAACTGCTCGGGCAAGCACAGCGGCTTTGTCTGCGTGGCTTGCCTGATGGCGCGCAATGCTGGCGCCGAGCCGGCCGAATTCGCGCGCGGCTATGTCGCGGCTGAACATCCCGTGATGCGCGAGGTGTCTTCCGCCTTGTCAGCCGCAACGGGCGTGGACGTCGAGCAGGCCCCGCGTGGCATCGAYGGCTGCTCCATCCCGACCTTTGCCTTGCCGCTGCGTTCACTGGCACTGGCATTTGCGCGCTGCGGCACCGGCCAGGGGTTGTCCGACGTGAACGCCCGCGCCGCGCGCAGGCTGCGCCAAGCGGCCGCCGTGGCTCCCTTCATGGTGGGCGGTACGGACCGTTTCGACACCCGCGTCATGCAAGCCTTCGGCGAGCGCGTCTTTTGCAAGATCGGCGCCGAGGGCGTCTATTGCGCGGCCTTGCCGGAGCTGGGCCTCGGCGTCGCGCTGAAGATCGACGACGGCGCCGCCCGTGCGGCCGAAGCGGCTTTTGCCGCGGTCGCACAAGGCCTGCTGAAGACCGAAGACGAGCTGTTACGCAGCTACAGCCACTTGCAATTGAGCAACTGGCGCGGCATCGAAGTCGGCGCGCTGCGGCCGGCGCAAGCGCTCACCCAAGCGCTCGCACCTTAGCCCTGCCACTGACCGCTGACCGCTGACCGCCTCAGTGGCGGTCGCGGCGCGGCGGCAGTGCCTGATCGGCGTTGTTGTTGTTGCTCGACGTATCGGTCGTGGTCGTCGTGGTCGTGCTCGACGTCGTGGTGTCGGTGCTGCTTGGGTAGGCAGGCGTGCTGGGCTGCGTCTGAGCCGGCATGGGCGGTGCGGCGCTGACATCCGTCGCCGGCGAGATCGGTGGCGAGGCCTCGCTGGTCGTTGTCGTGGCAGGCTGCGGCTCGATGCTGGCCACAGGCGCCGCTGGAGCCGGGGTCTCGGCGGGCATCGCTACTGTCGTTGTCGTGTCCACCGGATTGGGCTGGCTCGTCGTGTCCAGCGGATTGGTGGGCGTGGCCTCGGCCAGGGTCGGGGCCGTATCGGCGTCGCGCGACAGGCCGGCGGTTTCATCGCTGGAGCGCGTGGACGCGCAGCCGGCGACACCAATCACCAGGGCGGCCGTCGCCAGCGCAACGGTCGTCGACAAGGGGTTGAATTTCCTGCTCATGATGAACTCTCCAAGGTTGATGAAGCGGTTCACGCTGCCATCACCTGGCAGCGCGGCGCGGCCGACGCCGCCTGTGCAGGCCGGCAAAGACCGTTCCCGTGCCGGAAGCACCCCCTGCCGGCGGAGCCCATCTGATGCCTTGCTTGGCGCGCCGTCAGTCGCCAGTCGATAAGAAACGATACAAAACGCGACCAAGCAAGCGCTTGGTTGGCTTTACAGTCCAGCCCCATGCGTGCTGTGAATCCCTCCTCGTCCGCACCCTTGCCGCCGCGCGAGCGCCTGCTGCGGGAGGCCATGCGCCTGTTCGGCGAACGCGGCTTCGACGCCGTGCCGACTCGGGAGATCTGCGCCGCCGCGGGCGTCAACCCGGGTGCCATCCACTATCACTTCGTTGACAAGGACGGTCTCTACCGCGAGGTGCTGCGCCTGCCGGTGCAAGAGTTGCAGCAACAGCTCACCGGTTTCGATGACCCGGGGCTGGACCTGCACGAGGCCATCCGCCGCTTCCTGCAGCCCTTCCTGTTCGACGATGGCGCCTGCAGCGCCCAGATGTTCTTCCGCGAGATGCAGGCGCCCAGCCCGATCTTCATGCAGACGGTGGCGCAGGAAGTCGGGCCCATCTTCGACCGCTTCGCCMGCCTGCTGGCCCGCCACGCCGGCCTGGACGAGCCGACGGCCGCCATCCACCAGCTCGCCATGGGCCTGCAGGCCATGGCTCACGACTACTCCATGACCCGACCCATGCTGGACGCCTTCCACCCCGAACTGCTGGCCGACGACCCCCTGCTCGAGCACACCTGCGCCCGCCTCGCCGACTGGGGCTGCGCCCTGGTCGCCTACGAACGCGCCAAACATGAAGCCCCTCGTCCAGCCGCACACCGCTGAACGCGGTGCGTCTGACCGGTCCCCCGTGGGGACGGCGATGCCCGCGGCGTTGAGCCGCGAGCACATCGCCAGCGCGGGCCGGCTCGGTGAACTGGAGTCGGACACAAGCAGTCCCTGCGGACTGCTTGTGCCTACGGAAGGCCATGGGCCTCTGGCC
>NZ_JBFUMO010000344.1:0-6310 GCF_054049355.1 Roseateles sp. P5_E11
GGACTGGAGTTATCAGAGCAACCATTTCGGCACCGGCCTGCCGCCGAAGCAGGACAACTTCGGCAAGGATGGCCGCGATTGGGAGCTTGCTCGCGAGCGGTTGGCGGATGCATCGATTGCCCCCGGCCCGGCCGAGATTGCCTGGGCGCGCGATGTGTTTCTCGACCTGCTGAAGATCCGGGCCAGCACGCCGCTGCTGCGGCTGCCCAGCGCGGCGGAGATCCGCAAGCGCGTCAGCTTCCCGGGCAGCGGCGCGGGGCAGAACCCGGTGCTGGTCGCGACGCGTATAGACGGCCGTGGCCTGCCTGGTGCGGGCTTCAAGGTGGTAATGACGCTGATCAATGTGGCGCCGACGGCGCAGACGCTGAAGTTGCCGGAAGAGGCCGGTGCGGTTTGGCGGCTGCATCCGGTGCAGCGTCGTGAGCAGGCTGCGGAACAGCGCGTGGCGCGGTACGCGAGGGCGGTCAAAGGTGTGTTCGAGGTGCCGGCCCGCAGTGCGGTGGTGTTCGTACTGGAGTAAGGCGGACAGGCCGTAGGAGAGCAAATCGCCCTGCTTTCAAGCGGCATCCGTCAGCTACGCTACCCCCGCGCTTCTCTCTCTTGTTCCATTTCACGCGTCAGAAAATAGTTCAACGCCGTAGACCCTTTCGATGAGCTGGCTGCGAACGGGGGGCTCCGTCCAGGCGCGCAGATTTGCTTGGGTGTCAAACCGGATGATGACCGTGTAAGTCGAGGAGAAGCCTGGAACCGGATGGATGATCTGCCAGTCAAGATTGCCAGCAAACGATCGGCAAAGCGGTCCGATTTCGTTCATCCATTTCTTCATACTCGGCCTGCTTGCCATCACGCACCCGATGAGTGATGACCACCGTTGCTCCCATGGTGTCGCCAGTGCTAGTAAATTTCGCGTTTAGGTCAATGGCGTCGCTCGCGTAATGAGGCATCTAGCTTTTCGGCAACTTCCTCCAAGTTGAAGACTGAGGGGCCACCTGTCGCCAGGTGGCCCAAGTCCAGTCTTTGTCTGAACCTACTTCACGTTTTTTTGTGCCATGTCATAGCTTTCAAACAACGCGCCATATGCGGGCTCGACGTGGTCGACAAAGACCTTGGCGAATTCCATTGCTTCTGGGCGATTCCAGGTGTGCATCACCTCTGTAATCGCCGCGAATGTGTCAATTGGCATCGCGCCCGCCTGCGTGACCCGGGCAATGGAGATGTCGGTTGCCATCTTCGACCAATTACCCGAGGCATCCACAATGCAAAACACTTTGTATCCTTCTGCGAGGGCGCTGAGTGCAGGAAATACCATGCAAATGCTCGTGAGCGTGCCTGCGATGAGCAATGTCTTCCGCTTGGTCTTTTCGACGGCTTCGACAAAAGGGCGGTGATCCCACGCATTGATCGGGCCGCTGCGGGGAACGTAGACCACATCGGGGTTGCTCAGAAGGATATCGGGAATGATCGGACCATTAGGACCGCCGGGAACTGATGCCGTTGCAACGGTCGGGATCTTCGCGATCTTCGCTGCCTTCGCAAGCGCAATTACGTTGTTACGGAGTTCCCTGTACTCCATATCACGGACCAACTGGAACAATCCGCTCTGATGATCTATCAGCAGCAATACAGCATCGTTGGGGTCAATCATCCACTTGTTTGTCATGTCATTTCCTTTGGTTTTGGAACTGGATACACCGCCTGCAGCAGCGGTGGCTTTGTTTGCCGCTGTCGCCGACGTGGTCAGCAATGTCGTTCCGCCAACTGCAGCGCCGCTAATAAGCATCTCTCTACGCTTCATGTGAATCTCCGATGGGCTGATACTTTTAAATGGGGAACTAGATGTGCTGCCCTAGGCAGCGGGGATCGTGCCTTCCAGCGCACGAATATGTCGTCGGCAGCCAGTACATGGGTCATGGAGCGGCCCCGGTGGACAAAGAGTTTCAATCGGTGGTTGCTGAATTTGCGGATAACTCGGTGGGAACCGAGCGGTCGACGCCGATGACGGTGCGTTAGCCGATCCGCTTGTCACGCCGCAACTCGGCGCCGATGCGCTGAATCTCGGCCTCCCCTTGTGCGAGGGCGGCCTTGCTGGTGTGCACCGAGTAGTAGCCCATCACCAAGTCGTGTGGATGCTTCACCGCCGAGCCGAGGACGAAGGACGTGTCGCCGTGGGCGACGAAGTCGATGGCTTGCTCCGATTCCTCGAACACGGCGAGTTCACCGGTGCCCACCATCCCATTCACGTCGACTCCTCCCGTGCTGACCGCAAACCAGGCCACGGTGTGGCCGGCGGGCGGCGTGTACCGCCAGCGTTCGCTGTCCTTCAAGCTCACGGCCAGGTAGTTCATGCCCGAAGGCGCTGGAATCGGGCTCCGGGCCTTGCCGTAGCTTCCGAGCAGCACACGGGCCGGGCCTTCGTGCGGAACATCTGAAGGTGCCAGGTAAAGGCTTTCCGCGGGTGCGTTCTCTTCCGAGGGCGGCAATGCGACCCAGAGTTGAAAGCCCGACATCTGCACGTCGCCGACGGGTGCACCGATGTGCCACACGCCGTTGCCGGAGCGCATCCACTCCACGCCGCCAGCGGGCAGCACGCCCTTCTTGCCGGTCGTGTCTTCGTAGCGAAGGTTGCCTGTCATCACGAAGGTCAGCGTGGCGATGCCCGAATGCGGATGCATCGCGAAACCCTGGCTGCCAAGACCGGGGCTGAAACTGTTGAGGTCGAGAAACACGAATGGCTTCAGGGACTCGCCGAGGTCACTCGGGCTCACCAGCCGCGTGATCGGTCCATGGGTGCTTCCATGCGTGCGATGGCCGATGGCCCTCACGCCGGCGCTCGATGCTTGATCAAGGGTCGGATTGCCAGAAATGGCTTGTGATGCGGGCATCGGTCGTCCTTGGCGTTGATGGGAAGTGCGCTCGGCGAAGACATGACGCCTGAGCTGCYGCAGTCGATGCGTGAACGATAGGAGCGCTAGGATCGATGGACTAGGCGGTGCAATCGGAGTGCATCCATCCAAAAATCGAATCAATAGGTGCTCATGCTCGATCTGAACGACATTGCCTTGTTCGTGCGCGTCGTGCGCAGCGGCAGCTTTGCGGGCGCGGCGCGGCACCTTGGCGTGCCATCGAACACCGTCAGCAGGCGCGTTCAGGGGCTGGAGCAACACCTCGGCACCCGGCTGTTGCAACGCTCGACCCGCAAGCTCACGCTCACCAGCGCAGGCGAGGAGTTCAACGCGCGTTGCGCCGGTCTGGWCACCGGACTTTTCGAAGCCGGGCAAGAGCTGAGCTCGGGGAGCCGGGAGCCGAGTGGACTTGTTCGCGTTGGCGCCCCGGCCGACTTTCTCGACTTGTTCGTGATGGAGTGGATCGCCGAGTTCCTGGCAACTTATCCCAAGGTTCGACTCGCCTTGGTGCTCAGCGATTCAAAGGCGGACCTGATCGCGGATCGCATCGACGTGGCGTTTCGTGGCGGTCCCCTTGAGGACTCGGCATACGTCGGGCGGCACGTTTTCTGCACTGGCAACGACGGGCTGGTGGCCAGCCCGGGCTACCTGGCAGCGAGGGGCGCGCCCAGCGCGCTGCAGGACCTGCTGGAACACGATTGCGTGACGTTCGCGCAGCCTGGCGGCAGTGATGTGACCTGGCGGTTGGCCGGACCGGACGGCATCGATGAGGCTGTGCAGGTTGCCGCTCGCTTCAGCGGCAACACGGCGCAGGCCCTTCGCAAGGCCACGCTGGCTGGGCTGGGGATCACGCTGCTTCCGAGGGCCGTCATCATCAATGACTTGCGGGCCGGCCGCCTCGTTCCCGTGCTGCCCGAATACCAGCGTCCCGGACACGGACTCACTGTGCTCTACCCCAGCCGGCGTCATCTGCCGCTGGCAGTGTCGGCGTTCATCGATCTCGTCGTCGAGAAACTCGGCCAACTGGATGCGACATTGACACCGCAGCGACGGTAGGTTGCCACGGACGAATACGTCAGTCGCGACGAAGGCGCCTTGCGCCCGCAACGAGGCCCAGGCCAAGCAGCGCCAGCGTGACGCTCCCTGGCTCCGGCACCGCCCCCACGCTGACTCCAAACGTAAGGTTCCCGCTGACCCACTCGCCTTCTGCCACGCCGTTCGCAAAGTCCTTGAAGCCCTCGCTGAACTCCAGCCGCAGCAGGCCATCGGCGCCCACACTGATGCCATAGCCGCTCAGGTCGATCGAGCCGCTGTAGCTGCCGTTGCCGCTGTTGAAGTCCGCGCCGCCCGGGGTGAAGGTGAGCAAGTTGGTGGCACTGGAGTCGCCAAAGCTGACCTGCATCTCGGCCAACAGGCTGGGCGAGAAGGCGTTCAGGTCCAGGGCCCAGTCCAGCGAGGTCAGCACGGCGTTGGCGCCGACATCGATGAGCCAGACCGTATTGCCGGCCTCGCCCTGCAGGTTGATGCTCTGGGCGCCGCTGACATCGACGGCGACGGGTGCTGCTTGGGCTGTGAGGCTGGCGAGGCCCAGCGCGGCCGCGACGGCCAGGTGTCGGAGTTGCTTCTTCATGGCGTGGGTTTTCAGTTGGATGAGCGGACGACAAAGACGACAGCGGTGCGTGCCGGCACACTGAAGCTGCCGGTTGCGCTGTCGAAGCTGGCCTGCTTGGCGCGCCAGTCGGCGGCGGTCGCGGCGGTGTGCACGGGGTGCAACTCCAGCGCGTGGCCGGCCAGGGTGGGCAGGGTCAGCTGCTTGGCCGTCTTGTCGACGTTGATCAGGTAGACGAGTTCGTCGAAGTTGGCGCCGGCATAGCCCACACCATTCAGGCGGCCGACCAGCACGGTGGCTTCCTGGTTGGAGCCGGTGTTCAGGAAGCTCAGGCGCGACTTGATGTCGTCGGCCGTGCGCAGGCGCAGCAGCGTGCTGCTCTTGCGGATGCGCAGCAGGTCGCGGAAGGCGTCGCGCGTCCAGGCGATGTCGTTGGGGTGGGGCTTGAGCAACGGGTTGGTCAGCAGCGGGCGGGCGAGGTTCCAGTTGTCGCCGTTGTCGCGCGAGGGCGGCAGGCCGACGCCGAAGTTGTTGTCGGCATAGCTCCAGTCCAGGCGGTTGAACCAGTCGCCGCTGTCGTAGCTGTTGCGGTCCAGGCTCTTGCTGCGCAGCGTGTCCACGCCGGCGTGGAAATAGGCCACGCCCTGGCTGAAGGCATTGATGGCGCTGGCCAGGATCTGCACGCGGGCGCGGTCCTCCTTGCTGGTGCCGGTGGGCAGGCGGAAGGCGTTGTTGTCGAACAGCGTCAGGTTGTCGTGGTTCTCCACGTAGTTGACGACTTCGCCGGGCTCCAGCACCCAGCCGGCCGGAATGCCGCCGACGTCGATCTGGTCCAGGCGCAGGTTGGCGTCCCAGCTCGTCTGCATCTGGAAGCTGCGGATGGAGCCGGCCAGCGAGGCCTTGAGGCGGTCGGCCTGCCACATCAGCGTGCCGCGGTTCTGGCCCGAAGCACTGGCGTTGGAGTCGTAGAAGTAGCCGTTGACGTAGCCCTGCTCGCTGACCAGCGCGTTGCCGGAGTCGCAGCAGCCGCCGCCGCGCACCGCGTCGCGGATCAGCGGGTTGAAGCTGCCGATGCCCGAGCCGTTGAGCGACAGCATCTCGGCCTGCACGAAGCGCGCGCCGTTGGCCACTTCACCGAAGTTCCAGCCCTCGCCGACGATCTGCACCTCGCGGCCGGTGGCGACCTTGACGCGCGCCTTCAGTGCCTCGATGACCGAGCGCGGGTGGTGGCCCATGATGTCGAAGCGCAGCGAGCTGATGCGGTAGTCGCGCGTCCAGGTGACGGCCGAGTCGATCATCAGCTTGGCCATCATCAGGTTCTCGGCCGCGGTGTTCTCGCAGCAGGTCGAGCGCTCGATGCCGCCGGTCGCGTTGAGGCGGTAGTAGTAGCCGGGCACGACCTTGTCGAGCACCGAGCTGGCGTTCTGGCCCGACGAGGTGGTGTGGTTGAACACCACGTCCATGCCCACGCGCAGGCCGGCGGCGTTCAGTGCCTGCACCATGCGGCGGAACTCGACGACGCGGGTCAGCGGGTCGTTGGCATTGCTGGAGTAGCTGCCTTCGGGCGTGCTGAACTGCAGTGGGTCATAGCCCCAGTTGAAGCAGTCGGTGCCGGCAGTAGCCGCGACCGTGGCCTGCTGCGAGTCGCTGTCGGGCGCGCCGCTTGGGACGGGCGTCACGCAGCTCTTTTCGTTGACGCTGGCGATGTCGAAGACCGGCAGCAGGTGCACGTCGGTCAGGCCGGCTGCGGCCAGTGCCGTCAGGTGCTTCATGCCATTGGACTGGCTTTCGGTGAAGG
>NZ_JBFUMO010000345.1:0-6301 GCF_054049355.1 Roseateles sp. P5_E11
CTCGACGACCGAGCAGGGGCAGGCCCTGTGCGAGGCCTACCGCCAGGTGCGTGAGCGCTGCCTGATGGAGGCGCTGGCGGACAGCGGCCAGCAGAACCAGGACATCGGCGACAGCGCGCAGCTGATGCGGTTGCTGTCGGGGCTTTACGACCAGGCGTCTCGGTCAGCGGCATCGCTCTAAACTGCCGGCCTTCATGACAGTGCCTATCTTCACGCCAGCCGACGAGCAAGCCATGCGGCTCGCGCTGGACCAGGCGCAGAACGCCTGGCTGGTGGGTGAGGTCCCGGTGGGCGCCGTCATCATGCGCGGCGATCAGGTCATCGCCACCGGCTACAACCGCCCGATCACGACGCATGATCCGACGGCCCATGCCGAGATCGTCGCGTTGCGCCACGCCGCCACGTTGCTGGAGAACTACCGCCTGCCCGAGTGCGAGCTCTTCGTGACGCTGGAGCCCTGCGCGATGTGTGCGATGGCGCTGATGCATGCGCGCTTCAAGCGCGTCGTGTTCGCGGCGCGCGACCCCAAGACGGGTGTGGCTGGCTCGGTCATCGACCTGTTTGCCCAGGCGCAGCTCAATCACCACACCGCCGTCGAAGGCGGGCTGTTGGCGGACGCGTCGGCGCAGCTGCTGCGCGACTTCTTCACCGAACGCCGCGAGGCCGCACGTGCGCGCCGTGCCGAACGTCAGGGCTTGATCCCGACCGGCGAAGCGACCGAACTGGACGAATAGGGCCTGTTGAAGCCAAGGAAGTCGGATGCGTTGCCACTCAAAAGCCCGCGAGCAAGGCGCGAAGTCGAAGCTGGGGTTGATCCCAGCGAGGCTTCGCAACGCCGCGCGCGGGCTTTTGAGTGACAACCCTTCGGGAGAGGGCCTGCACGGGCGCATGGCGTTGTTGTGCGCCTGGCCTGGGCATGAGCCCAGGCGGCGTCGCACGCCTAGCCCTGCACCCGCGCAAGCCCTCTCGCACCGATTTCCTTGACTTCAACAGGCCCTTTGATGACCTCACTCACGTTGTTCACGCCGTCGGGTGTCCTGGCCAAGGCCGAGCCGCTGAAGCGCRCCGCCAGGCGGCTGACGCAGCTGGGCTTCGAGGTCAGCACCGACGCTGATGCGCTGGCCAAGCATCAACGCTTCGCTGGCGATGACGCGGCGCGTCTAGCAGCCCTGCATCGCATCGCCGATGCTGCGCCGTCGGTGGCACTGGCCACGCGGGGTGGCTACGGCCTGACGCGCCTGCTCGACCAGCTCGACTGGGGCCGCATCGCGCGCAGCATCGAGCAGGGCACGCGCTGGGTCGGCTACAGCGACCTCACCGCGCTGCAGAACGGCCTGATCGCCCGCCACAAGGGGCTGTCCATGTGGGCCGGGCCGCTGGCTTGTGACGACTTCGGCCGCAGTGAGGCCGATGGCGGTGTCGACGAGGTCACGCGCGACTGCTTCCTGGAAGCCATGAGCGGCGCGCTGGAGGCCGTAGGCTTCCGCGAGCCGACCGGTGGCTTCGACGGCCTGGAGGCGCGCGGGCGGCTCTGGGGGGGCAACCTCAGCGTGCTGTGCTCGCTGCTGGGCACGCCGCACTGGCCCAAGGTCAAGGGCGGCATCCTGTTCCTCGAAGACGTCAACGAGCATCCCTACCGCGTCGAGCGCATGCTGCTGCAGCTGCAGCAGGCCGGCGTCATCGATGCGCAGGCCGCAGTGCTGCTGGGCGACTTCAGCGGCGCGGCCAAGTCGCCGCTGGATCGTGGTTATGGCATCAAGGACGCCGTCGCCGCGCTGCGCGCCCGCACCAAGACGCCGGTGCTGACGGGCCTGCCGTTCGGCCATGTGCGCACCAAGGTCTGCCTGCCAGTTGGCGGCACGGTGGAGCTCTATGTGCAGCGGCGCGAGGCCATCCTGGGCTGGCAGTCGGACCCGCGCTTGGCGCACGGCGCGCATGACCACGATGACGACTGCGGCGACGACTGCGGTCACGACCATCACCATCACTGAAGTCACCCCGGGTTTTCCTCGCCGCTTTCTCGGGGGCGGGCAGCGTTGTATAGACGAGTGCCCGACTATGATTCCCRCTATCGCCTCGGCCTGCCGCCGGGGCGCTTGTCGTTTGAGGGTGTCGGCGTGGCGGGAGTTTTCGGTTGGGCGGTGAGAGCCTTGAGCGCGTTGGCGTTCGGCCTGCTGTCCGGTTGCAACAACAGCCCCCATCCTCTCGGCGCCGAGCGCGAGAACACGCTCTACATGGCCTTTGCCGAGCGCTCGCCGCGCTATCTGGATCCGACCTCGTCGTACACGGCCCCCGAAAGCACCTACACCTACGAGATCAGCGAGCCGCCCTACGGCTACCACCCGCTGAAGCGGCCCTACACGCTGATCCCACGCGCGGCCGCCGGACTGGCGCAGCCTTACTACCTCGATGCCAAGGGCCAGCGCCTGCCCGACGACGCGCCGGACGAGCAGATCGCCGAGGCGGTCTACGACATTCCCATCCGCCCGGGCCTGAAGTGGTCGCCCCACCCGGCCTTTGCGAAAGACGCCAAGGGCGGCTACCTCTACCACCACCTCACGCCCGGCGAGCTGGGTGACAAGCGCAGCCCCTTCGATTTCAAGCAGCTGGGCACGCGCGAGGTGGTCGCCGAGGATTTCGTCTATGCGCTCAAGCGCCACGCCAACCCGCGCATCGAGACCCCGGTCCAGGCCGTGTTCTCCGAGCATGTCCTGGGCCTGAAGGACTATGTTGCGCAGATAAAGCGCGAAAGCGCCAGCCAGCTGGCCGGCCAAGCCGAGAGCCTGGCGGACAAGCCCTTCCTGGACTTGCGCCGCTGGCCGCTCGCCGGTGCTCAGGCCGTGGGCGACCACCTGCTGCGCATCCGCCTCAAGGGCCGCTACCCGCAGTGGCGCTACTGGCTGGCCACCAACTTCACGGCCGCCATCCCCTGGGAGGTGGACGCCTTCTACGCCCAGCCCGGCATGGCCGCCAATTCGCTGACCTGGAATCAGTGGCCGGTGGGCAGTGGCCCCTTCATGATGACGGAGTATGTGCAGGACCGCCGCCATGTGATGAGCCGCAACCCAAACTATCGGCCCGACACCTACCCCTGCGACGGCAGCCCCGGCGACGCTGAGGCCGGGCGGCTGGCGGATTGCGGCAAGCGCGTGCCCTTCGTCGACAAGGTCGTGGCCATCAACGTGAAGGAGAAGGTGCCGATCAAGGAGCTGTTCAAGCAGGGCTATCTCGACCTGCCCGAGATGGACCGCGCCGACTGGGGCGTGAACCTCGCGGTCGACCGCGACGACTCCGACGAAGTGCGGGCCTTCTTCGAGCAGCGTGGCTTCCAGCTGCCGATGGATGTCGACATCAGCAGTTGGTACCTCGGCTTCAACTGGCTGGACCCGGTCGTCGGCAAGGGCGACACGCCCGAGCAGCAGCGGCGCAACCGCGCGCTGCGCCAAGCCATCTCGATTGCCATCGACTGGGAGGAGGGCTATGGCCGGATCTTCCGCGACAAGGGCGGCGACGCGGCCCACGGCCCCATCCCGCCGGGTGTCTTCGGATCGAAGGAGGGCGAGCCCGGTGAGTTCAACCCGGTGACGCACACACTCGTCAACGGCAAGCCCGTGCGCCGGCCGCTGCAAGACGCCCTCAAGCTGATGGCCGAAGCCGGCTACCCCGACGGCCGTGACGTGAAGACCGGCAAGCCGCTGGTGCTGAACTACGACTTCCAGCGCGTCATCACGCCCGAGCTCAAGGCCGAGAACGACTGGATGGTGCGCCAGTTCGCCAAGCTCGGCATACAGCTCGACATCCGTGCGACCGACTTCAACCAGTTCCAGGAAAAGATCCTCAAGGGCAAGCACCAGATCTTCTGGTGGGGTTGGTTCGCCGACTACCCCGATGCCGAGAACTTCCTGTTCCTGCTGTACGGCCCCAACGCCAAAAGCCTGCACGAGGGCGAAAACACGGCGAACTACGCCAACCCCGAGTTCGACCGCTTGTTCCGCAAGCTGCAGTCGCTGGAAGACGRCCCGGAGAAGGCGCKGGTGATGGCGCAGATGAACGACATCGTGCGCCAGGATTCGCCCTGGGCCTGGGGTTTCTGGAGCTACTCGGGGGTGGCTTTCCAGCGCTGGGTGCACAACGGCAAGCCAGGCGTCGTCGTGCGCGACCGGGCGCGCTACCTGCGCGTGGATGCGCAGGAGCGCACGCACAGCATCGCCGMGTGGAATCGGCCGGTCTGGTGGCCGCTGCTGCTGCTGGCAGGCGGTGGGCTGGCTGTCTTCATCGCGACGCGTCGCGCCTGGCAGGCCCGTGAACAAGCCACCGAGAGGAAAGCCTGATGCTGGGCTTCATGCTGCGCCGCCTGGGCTATGGCCTGGCCATCCTCGTCGGTGTCAATCTCTTCACCTTCTTCCTGTTCTTCTCGGTCAACACGCCCGACGACATGGCGCGGCTGAACATCGGCGGCAAGCGCGTCACGCAGGAGCAGATCGAGAAGTGGAAGACCGAGCGCGGCTATGACAAGCCGCTGTACTTCGACGCCAGCAAGACTGGGGCGGAGCGGGTCACGCACACCATCCTGTGGGACCGTTCCATCAGCCTGTTCGCACTGGACTTCGGCAAGAGCGATGCGCGCCAGGCCATCAACATCGGCCACGAGATCAAGGTGCGCATGGGCGTCAGCCTGCAGCTGGCACTGCCTCTGTTCATCCTGCAGGTCATCGTCAGCATCGCCTTCGCGCTGCTGCTGGTGTTCTTCCGGCACAGCAAGATCGACTTCTGGGGCGTGGTGCTGTGCGTGCTGATGCTGTCCATCAGCAGCCTGTTCTACATCATCGTCGGCCAGTTCCTGTTTGCGCGTGTGCTCAGGCTGGTGCCGATGAACGGCTTCGCGCCGGGGCTGGATGCGGTCAGGTTCCTGGCCCTGCCCATCCTRCTGTCGCTGCTGTCGCGGCTGGGTGGCGAGGCGCGGCTGTACCGCGCGATGTTCCTGGAGGAGATGGGCAAGGACTATGTGCGCACCGCACGCGCCAAGGGCCTGAGCGAGGGCCGGGTGCTGAGCCGCCATGTGCTGCGCAATGCCCTCATTCCCATCATCACCAGCGCCGGCAGCTATCTGCCCTACGTCTTCCTCGGCAGCCTGGTGTTCGAGAGCTTCTTCGGCATACCGGGCCTGGGCGCCTTCGTCATCGAGGCCATCACGGGTCAGGATTTCGCCATCGTGCGTTCCATGGTCTTCCTCGGCGCGCTGCTCTACATCGCCAGCAATGCGTTGATCGACATCGCCTACACCTGGGTGGATCCGCGGGTGAGGCTTTCATGACGATGGCCCCCACGTTCACTTCGTTCACTGCCCCCCGAGGGGGCGCTCATGCCCTTCGGACGGCCGCGCTGACATGAAACTGGTGCTGCTCTGGACCGACATCGCGCTGTGGCTGGTGGCAGCGGCCGTCGTCGCTTACGCGTTGCGAGTGAGGCGCCAAGCCAATCTGCGTGCGACGTGGCGGCGCGTGCTGCGTGATCCGGTCGCCGCGTGTGCCGGCGTTGTCATGGCACTCTTCCTGCTCCTCACTCTGGCCGACAGCATCCACCTTCGACATGCGCTGCTGTCGGGCCAAGGTGAGGCCGCCGTCTACGACACGCGCACGCTGTCGCTGCTCGACCTGGTCCTGCAGCGCCAGATCGGCATGCGTGAGGTCAGCTACTCATTGCCGCTGGGCACGCGTGGCTTCAACAAGGAAAGCGTTACCGACGCCCAGGGCCAAGTGAGCCGCGACTACCCGCGCCTGCAGTTCGGTGGCGCGCACCTGACCGACCCGGCGACGCAATGGTCGGCCGACGTCGTTGCGCGCGCTGCCCTGGGCCTGGCGGGCGGCCTGCTGGCCGTCGGGGTGATGGTCGTTCTGACCGCCGCGGCCCTGGCCCGTCATCACGGTGGCTGGCGCCACGGGCTGGCCGATCTTGCTGCCGACCGCACCTACTACCCGCTGCGCGCCATGCTGATCATGCTGGCCGTCATCGCGCTGCTGGCCGGGCCCGTCATCGCGCTGATGCCGCACTACCACGTCTTCGGCACCGACCGCACCGGCAACGACGTGCTCGTGCAAGCCCTCAAGAGTGTGCGCACCGCCTTCGTCATTGGCGCGCTGGCTACGCTGGCCACACTGCCCATCGCGCTGCTGCTCGGCGTGCTGGCCGGCTACTACAAGGGCTGGGTCGACGAGGCCATCCAGTACCTCTACACCATGCTGAGCTCGGTGCCCAATGTGCTGCTGATCGCCGCCTGCGTGCTGATGGTGCAGGTCTTCCT
>NZ_JBFUMO010000346.1:0-6278 GCF_054049355.1 Roseateles sp. P5_E11
GCGTCGGGCCTTGCAGCGTGTCGCCGCGGTGCTTGATGGGGCGGGTCGTGGCGAGCACGACCAGGCGGTCTTCGTGGACTTCGATCGCATAGGCCTCGGCCGCGTAATGTGCGGCCACGCCCGGCTGATGCATCCACTGTCCGTCAGTGAACTTCATGCTTCTTGATTCCTTGTTGTCTCCGGTCGGCCGGCATTGCATTTGGTCAGACCGAAGTCAAGCATACAACATGCCCGGTCTTACCAAACAAACGGACAAACAAGTCGCAAGGCGAAACAACCGACAGGCCGTTCGCCGCCCCGCCCTCAGTGCAGATCGCACGAAAGCCACGCGTTGACGCCCTCTCGGCGCAGGTACCGCATCGTTCCATGCCCGCAATGCATAGGGTTAACCCTTGTTGATATGGTGAAAACCCTAAGATTCGATCCGTCAACAACGAAGAAAGGGAAACAAATGGAACTGCTGATCGTGACTTTGGTGCTGGCGACGCTGGCGATCGTGGGTCAACTGGGCGACGCCGTGAGTGGCCAGTACAACAGCAAGCGCGACTGAAGTCGCACTGAAACGGGCATGTGAACCGCGTGCCGCAACCGCTCAAGGGCTGCTTCTGCAGCCCTTTTGCTTTTCGGCGCCTATCCACCAATATGAAATCCATATAGCCRCTGGCAAAGATTCGATATTTCAGAACTAGCAGCCCCTCCTAAGCTTTCGGCCGTTCCTGCACCAGTCATGGCCCCATGAGAATCACCAAGCTGACGACCTACCGCCTCGCCCCGCGGTGGATGTTCCTGAAAATCGACACCGATGCCGGCATCAGCGGCTGGGGCGAGCCCGTCATCGAAGGCAAGGCGCGCAGCGTCGAAGCTGCCGTGCATGAGTTCGAGCCCTATCTGATCGGGCAAGACGCCTCCCGCATCAACGACCTCTGGCAGGTCATGTATCGCGGTGGTTTCTACCGCGGTGGCGCCATCCTGATGAGCGCCATCGCCGGCATCGACCAGGCGCTGTGGGACATCAAAGGCAAGGCCCTGGGCGCACCGGTGCACCAGCTGCTCGGCGGCTTGGTACGCGACAAGATGAAGGTGTATTCCTGGGTCGGCGGTGACCGGCCGGCCGATGTCATCCGCGACATCAAGCGGCTGCGCGAAGGGGGCTTCGACACCTTCAAGATGAACGGCTCCGAGGAGATGGGCCTCATCGACAGCGCCCGCAAGGTCGACGAAGCCGTGGCCCGCATCGCCGAGATCCGCGAAGCCTTTGGCCACGACATCGAGTTTGGCATCGACTTCCACGGCCGCATCGGCGCACCGATGGCCAAGGTCATGCTGAAGGCGCTGGAACCCTACCGGCCGCTGTTCGTCGAAGAGCCCGTGCTGGCCGAGCAGGACGAAACCTACGCCCGCTTGGCTGAGCACACCGCCATCCCGTTGGCGGCCGGCGAGCGCATGTATTCGCGTTTCGAGTTCAAGCGCGTCTTCCAGGCCGGCGGCCTGTCCATCGTGCAGCCCGACCTGTCGCACGCCGGCGGCATCACCGAGTGCCACAAGATCGCCGCCATGGCCGAGGCCTATGACGTGGCCTTCGCGCCGCATTGCCCGCTGGGCCCCATCGCGCTGGCGGCCTGCCTGCACGTCGATTTCGTCTCGCACAACGCCGTGCTGCAGGAGCAGAGCATGGGCATCCACTACAACCAGGGCGGCGAGCTGCTCGACTACGTGCTGAACAAGGAAGACTTCCACATCGAGAACGGCTACATGAAGCCGTTGACCAAACCGGGTCTCGGCGTGGTGGTGGACGAAGAGAAGGTCATCGAGGCCAGCAAGACGGCGCCCGACTGGCGCAACCCGCTGTGGCGCCACGCGGACGGGAGCGTCGCCGAATGGTGATGGACGGCGGCCGCCTCATCGCGCTGGACTGGGGCAGCACGCGGCTGCGTGCCTTCCTGCTGGGCGCCGACGGTACGGTGCTGGCGACGCGCCAATCCGAGCAGGGCGCCTCGACGCTGTCCGGCGCAGACGCTTTCGCCCAGGCGCTGGCCGCCGTGACCGATGGCTGGCCCGGGCTGCCGATGCTCGCCTGCGGCATGGTCGGCAGCCAGCATGGCTGGCGCGAAGCGCCCTATGCGCCCTGCCCGGCCGACGCCGCCGCGCTGGCTCGCCAGGCATTGCAGGTCGATGCCAGGTTCTGGATCGTGCCCGGCCTGATGCATGACGGCGCCCAACCGGATGTCATGCGTGGCGAAGAGACCCAGATTGTTGGCGCCTTCGCCTTGCATCCCGAGCTGGCCGAACAGGCCTGCCTGGTGCTGCCAGGCACGCATTCGAAGTGGGCGCGCGTTGAGGCTGGCAGGGTGACGGGTTTTGCAACCCACATGACCGGCGAGCTCTATGCGCTGCTGCGCCAGCATTCCGTGCTCGCCCGCCTGATGCCTGCGGACGGCAGTTCAGCGCCCTCCTCCCAGGCGTTCCTGGCCGGCGTCGACGCAGCGCGCAAGGACGGGGCTTTGGGCCACCAACTCTTTGCCGTGCGCACGCTGGGCCTCTTCAAGCGCTTGGCCGCAGAGCAGTTGCCTGACTACCTCTCGGGCCTGCTGATCGGCCACGAGATCGCCAACGAACTGAAGGCCGCCACGCCCGAGCGTCTGGCCCTCATCGGCGACCCGGCGTTGTGCGCACGATATGCGCTCGCCCTCGGCCGTTTCGGCATGGACGAGCCGCTGCAACTCGACAACACCGCGCCCGCCGGCCTCTGGCGGCTGGCGCAAACCATGGGGCTTTGACATGCTCGACCAGGCACTGCAACAACTCCCCCTCGTCGCCATCCTGCGCGGCGTCAAGCCTGACGAAGTCGAGGCCATCGCCGACACCCTCTACGCCGAAGGCTTCCGCGTCATCGAGGTGCCCCTGAACTCGCCCCAGGCGCTGGACTCGATCGCCCGCCTCGCACGCCGCATGCCCAACGACGCGCTGATCGGCGCCGGCACAGTGCTCAGCGCCGACGCGGTGCGTGATGTGCAGATCGCCGGTGGCCGCCTCATCGTCATGCCGCATGCCGACGTCGCCGTCATCCGCGTGGCCAAGGCGCGTGGCCTGGCCTGCATTCCCGGCGCGGCCACGCCGACTGAAGCCTTTGCGGCCCTGCAGGCCGGCGCCGACGCGCTCAAGCTGTTCCCGGCCGAACTGGTCACACCGCCGGTGCTCAAGGCCATGCGTGCCGTGCTGCCGCGCGAGCTGAGCCTGCTGCCGGTGGGCGGCATCACACCCGAGACGATGGCCCCGTACAGGCAAGCGGGCGCCGCCGGCTTCGGGCTGGGCTCGGCGCTCTACAGCCCAGGCCTGACGGCGTCCGACGTGGCACCGCGGGCAAGAGCTTTCGTGCAGGCCTGGCGCGCGCTCTGACACGCGACAAAAAAAGATAACGACACCGGAGACTCCATGAACCGCACGCTCACGCTGTGCGCAGGCTTGGTGCTGCTCGCTCTTGGCCAGGCCAGCGCCGACACGCTGCTCAAGCTCGATGCCCGCGCCGACGCGCCGGCGCCGACAACCGGCCACCTGCAGCTCGGCACGGCACGCTCGCCTCAGGGCCAGACGCTGGACGTCAACAGCCAGTACCTGCTGCGCGACGGCAAGCCTTGGCTGCCGGTCATGGGCGAGTACCACTACAGCCGCGCACCCGCCTCGCAATGGGATACCCAGCTGCGGCTGATGAAGGCCGCCGGCATCGACATCGTTGCGAGCTATGTGTTCTGGAACCACCACCAGGAGCAGCCCGGCGCCTTCAACTGGAAGGGCACCCACGACCTGCGCCGCTTCGTGCAACTGGCCCAGGCCGCCGGCTTGCAGGTCGTCGTCCGGCTGGGCCCCTGGGCGCACGGCGAGGCCCGCTACGGCGGCATTCCCGACTGGGTCGTCGACAAGATGCCCACGCGCGGCAACGACCCCGAATACATGGGCCACGTCGAGCGCCTGTACGCCGAGATCGGCGTGCAGCTCAAGGGCCTGCTGTGGAAGGACGGCGGTCCGGTCGTCGGCGTGCAGCTGGAGAACGAATACAACATCCGCGGCCCTGGCAAAGGCGAGGACCACATCAGCGCACTAAAGAAGCTCGCGCTGAAGGCCGGCATGGATGTGCCGCTCTACACCGTCACAGGCTGGGACGGCACCGTCTACCCGTCCGGCGAGGTCACCCCCGTCTTCGGTGGCTACCCGGATGAGCCCTGGGCCACCAGCACTCGGGAGCTGCCGCCCAAGGAGACGCACGCCTTCCGCTTCAGCACCCGCGTCAGCGGCGATCTCGGCGCGCAGACCCAATCACACGCCCCTGGCACTGCCGAGACCGACAAGGACAAGGTGCCCTTCCTCGGCGCCGAATACGGCCCCGGCCTGCCAGCGATGTACCGCCGCCGCACGCTGGTGTCGCCCGACGACATTGCGGCCATGCTGCCCGTGCAGCTGGGCTCGGGCGTCAACCTGTTCGGCTACTACATGTTCCACGGCGGCCGCAACCCGGTTGGCGTGGGCGGCACCGGCCTGGAGGAAAGCACGCTCAGCGGCGGCTACAACGACACGCCACGCATCAGCTATGACTTCCAGGCGCCGCTGGGGCCTGACGGTCAGCAGCGCCCGGTACTGACCAAGCTGCGTCCCTTCCACTATTTCCTGCGCGAACACGGCGCCGCGCTGGCGACGATGACGGTACGCCAGCCCGAGCGCTCGCCGACCAACCCGGCCGACCTGCAGACGCCGCGCTGGTCCGTGCGAAGCAAGGGCGACGCCGGCTTCCTGTTCTTCAACAACCATGTGCGCCAGTACGCCATGCCGGCGCAGGTCGGCGTGCGCTTCGAGCTGCAGCTGCCGGGTGGCACGGTGACGCTGCCGAGCACGCCGGTCGACATTCCCAATGGCGCCTATTTCATCTGGCCCATCAACCTCGAGCTCGACGGCGTGATGCTGCGCCACGCGACGGCCCAGCCGGTCACGCGCCTCGACGCGGGCGCCCAGGGCATCGTCCATGTGTTCGCAACGACGGCCGGCGTCCCCGCAGAGTTCGCGCTGCCCGACGGCATCAGGACGCTGAAGCCGGACGCGAACCAGCTGCAGCGCATCGGCAGCCGCGACGGCCGCGCCGTCAGCGTGCTGCTGCTGGCGCCGGAACAGGTGGAGCAGTTGAACGTGCTGGAGATTGCCGGGCAGCGCCGGCTCGTTTTCAGCGAGCAGCAGGCCTGGGTGGCGGACGGCAAGCTGCAACTGCGCGGCATCGGCCCGCAGCCGCTTCGCGCCGCCGTCTTCCCTGCCCTGCCCGGGCCGCGTGCGGTCGGCCTGAAGGTCGGTCAGAACGGCCTGCTGCAACGCCTGGAGCTGGCGGGCGACAACGCCCAGCCGACGCTGCAGATCAGCCCCACCCGCCCGGCCCGGGCCGTGCCACCCGTGTTGAAGGGTGGCCTGGCCAAGGCGGCCGTGCAGCCTATTCCCGAGGCATTTGCCGCGGCGGCGACCTGGTCACTGAAGCTGCCCCAGCCGCTGGCGCCGAACGCGGAAGACGTGCTGCTGGAACTGGACTTCGTCGGCGACATCGGCCGCGTCTTCGCCGGCAGCCGGATGCTGGACGACTGGTACTACAACGGCCAGCGCTGGCAGATCGGCCTGCGCCAGTTCGCGCTGCAGCCGGGTGCCGAATTGCAGCTCAGCGTGCTGCCGCTGCGCGGCGATGCGCCGGTCTACATCGACGCGGCCCATCGGCCCGCCTTCGCCGCCGGCCAGACGCAGGTCGCCGAATTGCGCGGCGCCCGGCTGCTGACGGTCAGGCGTGCAGCGATCGCGCCCTGAGCGATCGATATTCCGAATCTGGATAGTTAAGCCCGGACATTCGATTTGTGCCGAATGGAACCGCTCCGTAACCTGGACTTCTGATGACATTGAACGGCGACCTTGAACTGACCTTGCCACAGGGCGCCCTTCTTGGTGAGGGCCTGCTCTGGCATGGCGGCCGCTGGTGGTGGACGGACATCGAGGCGGCGACCCTGTTTGCCTGGCAGCCGGGCGCGGCGGGACCACTGTCATGTCGCCTACCGGATCGCCTGGGCAGCTTCGCCCATTGCCGCTCGGGCCGCGTGTTGCTGGGCCTGGCCAAGCGCCTGGCTCTCGCGACGCTGGGCGACAACCTGGATCTTGGCCAGCTGCAGACCGCTGCCCCGGTCGACGCCGCCGAGCCGCGCACGCGCATCAACGACGGGCGCACCGACCGGCGCGGCAACTTCGTCTTCGGCACGATGAACGAG